>CAZLJN010000220.1:0-4452 GCA_964559815.1 uncultured Propionibacteriaceae bacterium | reverse complement strand
GCCATGATCCGTCCGGTGCGCCCGAAGAACGGGTCGTTGGCCGGAATGTAGTCCACCTCCAGCCCGAGGGTGTCCAGCATGGCGGCCAGGCGCGGGGCGGTCTCGTCCCGGTGGGCCATCGCCGACTCGGCATTACCGGCGTGGACGAACTCGTGCATCCGGAAGGTCTGCATCCGCATCGGGTCCGGGCTGGGCTCGTGGCGGAAACAGCTGCCGAGAATCTCGAAGCGGCGTCCGCCGGACGGCAGCGTCCCGGTGAGGATCGCGTGCGGCGGGGCTCATCATCAGGCCGGCCGGCTCCAGGTGGCCCTCCCAGTCGTCGCCGGACGACCGGGTCTTGAGCAGCTCGGCGTGCTCAGCGGTGCCACCGGTGAACACCGACAAGGATCCGGTCAGCTGCGGGAACGAGGCCACATAGTCGGTCTTCTCGAACACCGACTTCGGCTCCACCGGTGGGAAGCGCCAGACCTCGGCGTCCAGATCGGCGAAGGTGCGCACGTACAACGCGTCCAGGGCTTCGAAGACTGCGGTGAACCGAGTGCCGAGCGCAAACATCCCCGGTTCGCCGAGTTCGGCCAACACTCCGGCAGTCAACATGCGCTGCCGGAGTGCCGACCATGCCGGTTCGGGCGTGCTCACAAATCAACCTTCGCCATCAGCGACAACGGGGAGTTGTTGGTCAGCAACCGATCGTTGTTGATCTGGATCGGTGCGCCCAAGGCGTCGCGAACCTGCCGCGACAGGGTCTGCGGGGTATCGGTGCGGTAGCCCGCGATGCCGACGATCCGCAGCGCCTTCAGCACCAGATCGACCACCGCATTGGCCGAGGTCACCTTGATCGCGTTCATCGCCATCGCGAACGAGATCGACCCCAGCGCTTCGGGGTCGTCGCTGATCCGGTCGAAGTGCTCGGCCTGGTGGCGCACCGAATCGGCGAACGACTGCAGGTCGATCATCAGTTCGGCCAGCCGCATCTGTCCCGGCGGCGGGAAGCCCACCGACGACCGCGCCTGACGCCGGACGGTCGCCCGGGCCTGATCGACGGCCGAGGAGGCGATGCCCAGCCACACCGACGACCACAGCAGGTGCGCGGTCGGCAGGGCGGTGTGCGCCGAGATGGTGCCGTAGTCGTCGTCGAGCAGCATGTCCTCGCTGGTTTCGGCGCTGACGATGAAGCTGTCGGAGGCGGTGCCGCGCAGGCCGAGCGCCTGCCAGGTGCCGGTCTTGCGCAGCTGGTAGTCGCCCTTGGGGCAGATCAGCATTCGCTGGTCGGACGCCGGTGCCTCGGCGTTCAGCCGTCCGGTGACCAGGATCGCGTCGGCGGCTTCGGCGTAGGAGACCACCGGGGCGTCCTTGACCACCTTCACCCGGCCGGGGCTGGGGTAGGTGTAGGCGCAGTTGGAGCGGCGGGCGTCGCCGCCGATGCCGCGTTCGGTGGTCGCCGAGCCGAGCAGCCACTCCTCTTCCAGGACGTGGCGCATGGTGCGTCGCACTCCGGCCTTGGTGCCGTGCCGCCACAAGATGAGGGCCTGGCTGTGATGCATCGCGAAGACCATGCCGGCGTTGGCGTCGGCCGCGCCGATCGCGGTGGCGATCTGGCTGAGCTCCAGCATGGTGGCGCCTTCGCCGCCGTGGCGGGTGGGCACCGATACCGACAGCAGGCGCTGTTCCTTCATCGCCTGGACGGCCTCCAGCGGGGGCCGGGCGTTGGAGTCGACCTCATCGGCGTACTTGGCTGCAACTGCCGCGACTGCCGCGGCGCGGGCGGCGAACCTCTCGCTCATCGTTCCCCCCGAGAGGCGCTGACGGCGTGGGCCAACGCGCTGATCGACACGAACGTGGACCGGTTGAGCAACTCGTCGGGGAACTCGATCCCCAGCGCGTCTTCGATGGCCAACATGACATTCACGGTGGCGTGCGAGGTGAAACCTGCGGCGAAAAGGTCGGCCTCGTCGCTGAGATCGGCGACGGCTTGATTGAGCCGTCCGAACTGCTGGAGGGCCTCGCGGATGGCCAGGCGATCTCCATAGGTGTTATCAGACACCTTCATTCCCCCTTTATGTGGTTGCGTCTTCGCCGGTCACTGCGTCATCCGAGAACGCAATGGCGGTGGCGAGGGCAAGACCTCGCTCATGACTGAGCGAGATCGCAATCGGACCGAGTCGCTGCTGGTCGGCGACTCGCTGAGCGCGGGCAGACAGCCGGACGTGTGGCGCACCGTGATCGTCAGTGACGATCTCGATTTCGGTGTAGCCGATTCCGGACGCTGTGCGCAGAACCTTGTAAACAGCCTCTTTGGCCGCGAAGCGGGCCGCCAACCGTTCCGGTGCCTGCTGGCTTTGGCGCAGTTCGGTGGCGGTGTATATCCGCTGCAAATAGCGAGGGCCGAAAGTGGTGATTGATTCACTGACCGCATCGACGTCGGTGAGGTCACACCCGATCCGTGGCAGGCCCGGCGACATGGTGCCGCGCCCGGCGCTGTTTCGCAGCATTTGGCCACCTCAATCGGGTCATTTCGATGGATCGGCCTTCATCGTAGGGCATCGCCTCCGGGTGCGCTCCTGCGCCGTCGGTGGCAACCCGTGGGGTGCGGTGTTGGATCGAGACGCGGCGAGGCGCGATGATTGGCTCCAGCCGGCGTCATCGGGGGCGGCCGCAGCGGGGAGGACGGGCATGACCTGGGTGCTCATCGGTGCTGTCGTTGCTGCGGTGTGTGTCCTGGCGGCGCTGACGATCGGCCTGGTCGATGAATTGCGCCGGCCGCCGTCCAATATCCGCAGGATGGGGGCCGGCCTGGCCCTGGTCGCCGGGTTTGCCGGGTTCTGGATGCTGATCACGCCGATCACCGTCGGCGGTGGGGTGCGCTGTGACGCCCCGGTGCTGGTGCTCGCCGCGTACGAGACTCCGCAACTCATGGCTGCCGACGGCTGCGCCGATCCGATGCTGCTGAACACGGCGATCGGCCTGCTGGCGGCGGTGCTGGCACCGGTGGCGGTGCTCGCCACCCGCAGCCGACTCGACTGATCCCACCCGTCGACGCGGACGCCGGTGCCCGCTGATCCGCCCTGTCGAACGAGATCAGAAGCCGCCGTATCGCTCGGTGGTAGCCCATGCAGGAAACCCGCCCGGGTCGGCGGTGGTGTGTCAAGATGGCTCGGGCTACGCGAAGGAGTGACATGACTGAGTTCCGCTATGAGGATCTGCTGCCGATCGGCGCCGACAACACCACCTATCGGTTGTTGACCACCGAGGGCGTGGAGACCGTCACCGGGCCGGACGGACAGACCTTCCTCAAGGTCGCGCCGTCGGCGTTGGAGCTGCTGGCCGAGACCGCGATGCACGACATCGCCCACTTCCTGCGTCCGGCCCACCTGGCTCAGCTACGCAAGATTCTTGAGGACCCCGAGGCCAGTGCGAACGATCGCTTCGTCGCTCTCGACCTGATGAAGAACGCCAACATCGCCGCCGGCGGGGTGCTGCCGATGTGTCAGGACACTGGCACGGCGATCATCATGGGCAAGCGTGGCCAGCAGGTTCTGACCGCCGGCACCGACGAATTGCCGCTGAGCAAGGGCGTCTACGACGCCTACACCAAGCTGAACCTGCGCTATTCGATGAACGCTCCGATCACCATGTGGGAGGAGAAGAACACCGGCAACAACCTTCCGGCCCAAATCGAGTTGTACGCCGATACCGCGCCCGGCCACGAGAACACCTACAAGTTCTTGTTCATGGCCAAGGGCGGCGGCTCGGCCAATAAGAGCTACCTGTACCAAGAGACCAAAGCCATCCTGAATCCGGCGTCGATGATGAAATTCCTCGACGAGAAGCTCCGCAGCCTGGGCACCGCGGCCTGCCCGCCGTACCACCTGGCGATCGTGATCGGCGGAACGTCGGCCGAGTACGCGCTGAAGACCGCGAAGTACGCCTCGGCGAAGTATCTCGATTCGCTGCCCACCACCGGCTCGATCAGCGCCCATGGCTTCCGTGATGTGGAGCTCGAAGAGCAGGTGCTGGAACTCACTCGCCAGTTCGGCATCGGCGCCCAGTTCGGCGGCAAGTACTTCTGCCACGACGTCCGGGTGATCCGGCTGCCCCGCCACGGTGCCTCGCTGCCGGTGGCGATCGCGGTGTCCTGCTCGGCCGACCGGCAGTGCCTGGGCAAGATCACTCCCGAGGGCGTGTTCATCGTGCAGCTCGAGTTCGAGCCGGCCCATTTCCTGCCGGAGATGACCGACGAGGAACTGGCCAAGCACAAGGCCGAGATGGGGGCCGAGGACGCCGCCGGCGCGGTGCCGATCGACCTGCGTCGTCCGATGGCCGAGGTGTTGGCCGAGCTCACCCAGTACCCGGTGAAGACCCGGCTGGCGCTGACCGGTACCTTGATCGTGGCCCGCGACATCGCCCACGCCAAGATCAAGGAGCGCCTGGACGCCGGCGAGGAGATGCCGC
>CAZLJN010000219.1:0-4488 GCA_964559815.1 uncultured Propionibacteriaceae bacterium | reverse complement strand
GTTCTTCACCGGTGCCGTCCCGGCCACCTTCGGGGTCGGCGGCATCCTGGCCGGGGCCGCGCTGGTGTTCTTCGCCTACATCGGTTTCGACGTGGTCGCCACCACTGCCGAGGAGACCCGCAACCCGCAGCGCAACCTGCCGATCGGCATCATCGCCTCGCTGGTGATCTGCACGATCCTGTACTGCGCGGTCGCACTGGTGGTCACCGGGATGGTGCCCTACGACCAGCTCGATCCGAAGGCGGCCCTGGCCAACGCTTTCGCCCACCACGGCCAGGCCTGGGCGGCCACCCTGATCGCGGCCGGCGCCGTGGCCGGACTGACCACCGTGGTGCTCACCTTGCTGATCGGCGCCTCCCGCTTGATCTTCGCGATGTCGCGCGACGCCCTGCTGCCGATGGGCCTGGCCAAGGTGCACCCGAAGTTCCGCACCCCGTGGCTGATCACCGCGATCGTCACCGGCGCGGTCGCGGTGGTCGCCGGCTTCACCCCCGTCGGCGTGCTGGAGGAGATGGTCAACATCGGCACCCTGAGCGCTTTCGTGCTGGTGTCGATCGGCGTGGTGGTGCTGCGGCGCAAGCGTCCCGAGCTGCCCCGGGCGTTCCGCGTCCCGTGGTCGCCGGTGCTGCCGATCGCCTCGGCGGTCATCTGCGGCTATCTGATGCTGAACCTCTCCGTGGAGACCTGGCTGCGTTTCCTGGTCTGGCTGGTGATCGGCTTCGTCATCTACTTCAGCTATTCGATGCACAAGTCGCGGCTGGCGACCGGGGTCGCCATCCGTCCCGACCTGCTGGACGCCATGGAGCGCGGACGCCTGCACGACCCTGACGATCTGCGCTGAGGTCGGTCCCTGCGCGGTCTTCGCGACGCCCAGACAGATCCTCAGCCAGGCAGAGCTCGCGAAGCCCTGGCGGCCGGGGGCACACAGGCATACAGTCGGGTTGATTGGTCATGAACCCTGTTCTCCTGCATCGGAGGGATCCTTGATGAGGCACCATCGGATCGTCGGACTTGCCGTTGTGTCAGCGATGACCCTGGCGCCGTTCTCCCCGGCCATCACACCGGTGGCCGCCGCACCGGCGACGGGAGGAGCCCTCGCTGTCGTGACCACGCCCACCGTGGTGACGCCCGCCCTGGTGACGCACGTCCTCACCGATCTGGATGGGGACGGCACTCGCGATTCGGTCAGCCTCACCTACCTGGGAGGGAACCGATTCAGCCTGAAGGGGGTGACCACAAAGGGCAGGTCGTCCACGGTGACGTTCACCTCCCGTGTCGACGCCAAGTGGGCACCCGAAGCCGACACCTGGTACGGCGCGTCCGCGATCGACGGCCACAAAGGCTCAGAATTGATCGTCAACAAGTTCACCAAGTCCACGGCGGCGGACCGTAACAACATCGCCCTCGGCGTCTACACCTGGCGTTCGGGCAAGCTGGTCGCCGCGAAGGCCCCCGCCAGCAAGTGGGGGAGGACCTGGAAGGTCAACGGCAGCTTCGGCAGCGAGGCTCGCGGCTACAACTTCTTCACCAAGTCCGGCCACCGTTACGTGGACGCGACCCGGATGACGACCGGCAAGTACACCAGTCCCTGGAACGGCTACGTCACCCGATCGGTGTGGCGCAGCGGCAAATGGGTCACGCTCTGGACGCACAAGGCCAAGACGGTGAAGTCCTCAATGCTCAGCGCCTGGGGACAGGTCGGAATCGCCGGGCCGAACCTGCTGCTCGGCCAGGTCAGTGTCGACGTCGACGGCGACAGCCAGGCGGACCTGGTCGGCTACTACCGAGACGGGTGCTACAGCCACAAGTTCCGCGTGGCCACGGCCGCGGGCCGGACCGTCTACGTCGGTTACCAGACCGAGCCCGATTCGGCGTTCATCGGGGCTGCCCAACTGGATGGCGTCCCCGGTGACGAACTGATCGCCGAGGTCAGCGGCGAAGGACCCGTGTGGAAGGTCCTCAGCTGGAGCGACTACACGATCTTTGATACACCGATGCCCGCCCTGTACGGCACCGCCGGCGGGTCGATGCCCTGGCAGGGCCACAGCGACGAAGCGACCACCAACCTGCGCTTCTACACCGACGGCGGCGCCTCCTACGTGGAGACCGGGTGGATCTGGTTCGAGAGCTCGATCGAGACCGACCCGGTCAACTTCGCCACCTCCATGTGGCAGAACGGCCAGTGGGTGAAGCAGTCGGAGGAGCAGCGGGTCTTGACCCCCGCCGAGCGGGCAGCCTTCCACCAGGGCTTCTCCGTGGACGGCCTGGTCACGCCGTAGCTCCGGTCCCGCTACGCGATCACTTCGATCCGGCCGTCGGTGCCAGTAGCGACGGGAGTTGCCGGCGCAGGATCTTGCCCGCGGCCGATCGCGGCACCTTCTCCACGAAGGTGACCCCGCCCAGGCGTTTGTAGGCGGCCACCTGGTCGGCGACCCAGCGGGTGAGCTCGGAGGCACTCACCTCAGCGCCGTCACGCAGTTGCACCAGCGCGTGCGGAATCTGCTCCCCTGGCGTGCTGGACGCCAGCCCGAGCACCCCGGCATCGGCGACCGCCGGATGCCCGCACAGCAGCGCCTCCAACTCCGCCGGCGCCACCTGGAAGCCCCGCCGCTTGATCAGCTCCTTGATCCGGTCGACGATCCGCACCACGCCCTCGGCGTCCACGGTGACCAGGTCGCCGGTGTGCACCCAGCCGTCGGCGTCCAGCACGGCATCGGCGTCCACCGGGGAGCCGAGGTAGCCGAGCATCGCGTTGGGGCCGGTGCACCACAACTCGCCCGGCTGACTCTCGCCCCTGGTGGGGGGAGCCACATCGAGCCCGGTCTCGGGGTCGACCACCCGGAAGCGCACATTGGGGATGGCCGGACCGATCGTGCCCAAGTCGATGTCGGGACGCTCCGGCGGAATCACGTGGGTCACCGGTGACAACTCGGTCATGCCGTAGCCCTGCACCACCCGGGTGCCGAGACGCTGCTGGATCGCCTCGCCGACGGCACCGTCCAACGGAGCGGCACCGGAGACGATCAGCTTCACGCTGTCCCAGCCGACGCTAAGAGCGGCCGGATGCTTGGCCAGGAACGCCGCCACCGGAGGGACGATGAACAGCAGGCTCGGACGGCGGGTGGCGATGATCTCCAGGAAGGCCTGCGGCGCGAAGCTGGCCATCGTGTACTGGCAGAAGCCGCGGAACAGGCCGTAGTTGAGGTTGGTGGTCATGCCGTAGATGTGGCTGTACGGCAGGAAGGCCACGATCGAGTTGTCGTCGCCCATACCGGCCAGCACCTCGTTGAACTGCAGCAGGTTCGCCACCAGATTGCGATGGGTGAGCATCACCGCCTTCGGCAGCCCCGACGTGCCAGAGGAGAACGGCAGGCAGACCAGGTGGGTGGCCGGATCGATGCTCACCTCGGGCAGGTCGACCGGGGTGGCCAGGACGTCCGACCAGGCGGTGTGCCCCTCAGCGCCTTCCAGGACGATCACCGCCTCGGCCGGCAACCCGGCCAGCGACGCCGCCTCGGCGACCTTGCCCAGCAGCGCCTGGCTGGTGATCACGAAGCGCGCCTGGGTTTCGAGGAGTTGCCGGGCGATCTCGGCGGCGATGGCCGCCGGATTCACCGGCGAGGTGGCCGCCCCCGTCCGGGCGATGCCGTGGAAGGCGGCGGCATAGTCGGGGCAGTTCTGCAGGTCGATGGCCACCGCCGAGCCTGGCCCGATCCCGCGGGCGGCCAGCCAGGTGGCGACAGCGTCGGTGTGCTGCTTCACCTCGCCGTAGGTACGGCTCGCGCCGGATTCGGGATGGACGAACGCCGTCTGATCCGCCTGGGCCTGCGCCCGCTCACCAAAGAGCAGGTCGTACAGCGACACGTCCGGGATCTCGATGTCGGGCAAGGGGCCGCGGTACTCCATTGTGGTCCTCCACTCGCTGGTGAGTGGAGCACAGCGTAGGGGCGGCCCCCCGCGTCAGGGGATGGCGGAATCCCACAAGTTTGCCCCCCAGATGACTGGCGTTCTCGCGCTGGGCAAAGCGGGGAAAGCCGAGGCGGTAGACTTGTCCGGTTCCCCGAACAGATCCGGAGTCTTTCATGCCCACTCGCGCCGACCTTCGCAACGTCGCGATCATCGCCCACGTCGACCACGGTAAAACCACGCTGGTCGACGCCATGCTGTGGCAGTCCGGTGCCTTCCGCGAGAACCAGGACGTCAATGCCCGCGTCATGGATTCGATGGATCTGGAGCGGGAAAAGGGCATCACCATCCTGGCCAAGAACACTGCGGTCGACCACACCATGGCCGACGGCCAGAAGCTGACCATCAACATCATCGACACCCCCGGCCACGCCGACTTCGGTGGCGAGGTCGAGCGCGGCCTGGAGATGGTGGACGGCGTCCTGCTGCTCGTGGACGCGTCCGAGGGCCCTCTCCCCCAGACCCGGTTCGTGCTGCGCAAGGCGCTGGCCAAGAACCTGCCGATCATCGTGGTGATCAACA
>CAZLJN010000218.1:0-4527 GCA_964559815.1 uncultured Propionibacteriaceae bacterium | reverse complement strand
ATGTCATGCAGATCCCCGGTCTGACCAAGATCGTGGTGAACATGGGTGTCGGCGAAGCTGCGCGTGACTCCAAGGTCATCGACGCGGCTGTCCGCGACCTGACCGCGATCACCGGCCAGAAGCCGGTTGTGACCAAGGCGCGCAAGTCGATCGCCCAGTTCAAGCTGCGGGAAGGCATGCCGATCGGCTGCCACGTCACCCTGCGCGGCGACCGGATGTGGGAGTTCGCCGACCGGCTGCTCACCCTGGCGCTGCCGCGTATCCGTGACTTCCGTGGCCTGAGCGCTCGCCAGTTCGATGGTCAGGGCAACTACACCTTCGGTCTGACCGAGCAGGTGATGTTCCACGAGATCGACCAGGACAAGATCGACAAGCTGCGTGGCATGGACATCACGTTCGTGACCACCGCGACGAATGACGATGAGGGCCGCGCGCTGCTGAAGGCGCTGGGCTTCCCGTTCAAGGCGCCGGCCGACGAAGTGGCCAAGGTCGTCAAGAAGAAGGGCCCCGCTTTCCAGGGCAAGAAAAAGAAGAAGTGAGCTGACCCATGGCCAAAACCGCTTTGAAGGTGAAGCAGGCTCGCAAGCCGAAGTTCGCCGTCCGTGCCTACACCCGCTGCAGCAAGTGCGGTCGTCCGAAGTCGGTGTACCGCAAGTTCGGCCTGTGCCGGATCTGCGTGCGCGATCTCGCTCACGCCGGCGAACTGCCCGGTGTGATCAAGTCCTCCTGGTGAGTCATAACTCCAGGTTCAACAACAACCCGCTGAAGGTCCGTGAACTCACGGAAACCGTGGCGAGAAAGAGTCATCAACCATGACCATGACCGATCCGATCGCGGACATGCTGACGCGGCTGCGGAACGCCAATCAGGCGTACCACGAGTCGACGTCCATGCCGCACAGCAAGATCAAAGTGGGGATCGCTGAGATCCTGAAGGCCCAGGGCTACATCGCTGGCTTCGAGGTGCTCGAGCCGGCGGCCGGCGAAGTCGGCAAGACCTTGAAGCTGACCCTGAAGTACGGCAACAGCCGCGAGCGTTCGATCGCGGGCGTGCGCCGGATTTCCAAGCCCGGTCTGCGCGTCTACGCCAAGTCGACCGCGCTGCCGAAGGTGCTGGGCGGAATGGGGATCGCGATCATCTCGACCTCCCAGGGCCTGCTGACCGACAAAGAAGCGAAGGCACGCAGCGTTGGCGGCGAAGTCCTCGCTTACGTGTGGTGACCGGAAGGAGCTGAACAGATGTCTCGAATCGGCAGACTCCCGATCACCGTCCCCGCTGGGGTCGACGTGGTCCTGGACGGCCAGAAGATCTCGGTGAAGGGCCCCAAGGGCAACCTGAACCATGTCATCGCTGAACCCATCAAGGTGGAGCGCAGCGAGTCCGGCGAACTGCAGGTGACCCGTCCCAACGACGAGCGCCAGAGCCGCTCGTTGCACGGACTGACCCGCACGCTGGTGGCCAACATGGTCACCGGAGTGACCGCCGGGTATGAGAAGAAGCTCGAAATCGTCGGCGTGGGTTACCGCGTCACCTTGAAGAGCCCGACCGAGCTGGAGTTCGCTCTCGGCTTCTCCCACCCGGTGATCGTGAAGGCCCCCGAGGGGATCACCTTCTCGGTGGAGACCAACACCAAGTTCACCGTGTACGGCATCGACAAGCAGGCCGTCGGTGAAGTGGCTGCGAACATCCGCAAGATCCGCAAGCCCGAGCCGTACAAGGGCAAGGGCGTGCGTTACGCCGGCGAGCACGTTCGCCGCAAGGTCGGAAAGGCTGGTAAGTGATGGCTATCTCGCTGTCCAACAACAAGGGCATGGCCGACAAGGCCGCGGCGCGGCTGCGTCGTCAGGCCCGGGGCCGCAAGACGATTGCCGGCACCTCCGAGCGTCCGCGCCTGGTGGTGTTCCGCTCCAGCCGGCACATCAGCGCGCAGGTGATCGACGACGCCGCGGGGGTCACGCTGGCCTCGGCCTCGTCCTTGGAACTCCGCAAGGAGACCGGCGACAAGTCGGCCAAGGCCAAGGAAGTCGGCAAGCTGGTTGCCGAGCGGGCCAAGAAGGCCGGGGTCGACCTAGTCGTCTTCGACCGTGCAGGCAACAAGTACCACGGCCGGATCGCGGCGCTGGCTGACAGCGCCCGCGAAGCCGGACTCGGATTCTGACGGATCGAAAGGTAACAAAGCGATGAATGGAACCCAGCGCCGCGGTAGCGCCGCCGGTGGTGGTGAGCAGCGTCGCGGCCGCGAAGACCGTCGTGGCCGTGAGGTTGCTGCCGAAAAGGAAAAGAGCAACTACCTGGAGCGCGTAGTCGCTATCAACCGGGTGGCCAAGGTCGTTCAGGGTGGTCGACGCTTCAGCTTCACCGCTCTGGTCGTCGTCGGTGACGGTGATGGCATGGTCGGTGTCGGTTACGGCAAGGCCAAGGAAGTGCCCGCTGCGATCGCCAAGGGCGTGGAAGAGGCTAAGAAGCACTTCTTCCGCGTGCCGCGGATCCAGGGCACCATCCCGCACCCGGTTCAGGGCGAGAAGGCTGCCGGTGTCGTAATGCTTCGTCCGGCGTCGCCGGGTACCGGCGTCATCGCCGGCGGGTCGGCGCGTGCGGTGCTGGAGTGCGCCGGCGTGCACGACGTGCTGGCCAAGTCGCTGGGCTCGGACAACGCGATCAACGTGGTGCATGCCACCGTGGCCGCGCTGCAGAGCCTGGAAGAGCCGGAAGCTGTGGCCAAGCGTCGCGGTCTGCCGGTCGCCGATGTCACCCCGGCCGCGATCCTGCGGGCCCGCGCTGAGGGGGCACACGCATGAGCCGGTTGAAGGTGACCCAAGTCCGTTCCGGGATCGGTGGTAAGCACAATCAGCGCGAGACCCTGCGTTCGCTGGGCCTGAAGCGCATTGGCGACGTGGTGGTGAAGGAGGACCGGCCGGAGATTCGCGGCATGGTCAACACCATTCCTCACCTGGTCGCCGTTGAGGAGGTCGAGTGACATGGCACTGAAGGTTCATCACCTGCGTCCGGCTCCCGGCGCCAAGACCGAGAAGACCCGTGTGGGTCGCGGTGAAGGCTCCAAGGGCAAGACCGCTGGTCGGGGCACGAAGGGCACCGGCGCACGTAAGAACACCCCGGAGAACTTCGAGGGTGGGCAGATGCCGCTGCACATGCGGCTGCCCAAGCTGCGCGGCTTCAACAACCCGTTCCGGGTTGAGTACCAGATCGTCAACGTGGCGCGGCTCGCTGAGCTGTTCCCCGGCGGCGGCGAGGTCGGCCCGGTCGAACTGGTTGCTGCCGGCGCGGTGCGCGACGGCCTGCCGGTCAAGGTCCTGGGCAACGGCGAGATCGCGGTTGCGCTCACGGTGAGCGCGCACGCCTTCTCCGCCTCGGCCAAGAGCAAGATCGAAGCTGCCGGCGGCAGCACCACCGAGCTCTGAGGCCGGGATTATCCCGGTGAGACACAAGCCGATTGAGGGCCAGCCATGTCGGCTGGCCCTCAGCGCTTGTCGCCCACATACTCAACGGCCGACGACGTTGGCGTTGAGGTCGGGAAAGCCGGACGACCTTGCTACAGTTGCGGGGGTTGTCCGGGTGCGGCTCGGTTCGTCCGGTCAGGCACCGAGTAGACACATGATGAGGAGTTAGGTTCGGCAATGCTCTCCGCTTTTGGTAACGCGCTACGCACGCCCGACCTGCGCAAGAAGATCCTGTTCACGTTGATGATCCTGGCGATCTTCCGGCTGGGTTCGGTGATCCCGACCCCCAACGTCAACATGGTGGTGGTGAACGCCTGCCGTAACGATGCTCAGAACGGCGCTGACGGCGGGCTCTACTCGATGATCCAGCTCTTCTCCGGTGGAGCGCTGCTGCAGTTGGCCATCTTCGCGCTGGGCATCATGCCCTACATCACCGCCAGCATCATCCTCCAGCTGCTCACCGTGGTCATCCCGCGGTTGGAAGCGCTGAAGAAGGAAGGCGCTTCCGGGACGGCGAAGATCACCCAGTACACCCGCTACCTGACGATCGTGCTGGCTGTCCTGAACTCGACGGCGTTCGTGACCTTGGCGGTCACCGGGCAGCTGTTCCCCAACTGCACCCAGGGTGACCTCGTCTATGACAAGGGCATCTTCGCGATCATCACGATGGTGCTCACCATGACCGCCGGCACCGGTGTGATCATGTGGCTGGGCGAGCTGATCACCGACCGGGGCATCGGCAACGGCATGTCGGTGATGATCTTCACCCAGATCGCCGCCCAGTTCCCGGCGTCGCTGTGGTCCATCAAGGCGACCGCTCAGGGCGAGGCCCAGGGGTGGTTCGTCTTCATCGCCACGATCGCGGTCGGCCTGTTGGTAATGCTGGCCGTCGTATTCATCGAACAGGCCCAGCGCCGCATCCCGGTGCAATACGCCAAGCGGATGGTCGGTCGCAAGCTGATCGGCGGCTCGACCACCTACATCCCGATCAAGGTCAACCAGGCTGGCGTCATTCCGGTGATCTTCGCCTCCTCGATCCTGTACCTGCCGATGCTGTACGCCCAGTTCC
>CAZLJN010000217.1:0-4567 GCA_964559815.1 uncultured Propionibacteriaceae bacterium | reverse complement strand
CGCTGCTGCCCCTGGGCTCGGTCACCTGGGAGGCGGTCAGCAAGGGGGCCGCTCGCTTCGATGTGACCTTCTTCACCTACTCGATGCGCAATGTCGTCGGCGCGGGTGGTGGCGCCGTCCACGCGATCGTCGGAACCCTGCTGGTGACCGGAATGGCCACCCTGATCTCCGTGCCGATCGGCCTGCTCACCGCGGTGTACCTGTCCGAATACGGCGCCAAGAACCGGCTGGCCAAGGCGATCACCTTCTTCGTCGATGTGATGACCGGCGTGCCGTCCATCGTCGCCGGCCTGTTCGCCTACGCCCTGATGACCCTGATCATCGGGCCGAACAACGGCTTCGGCTTCGCCGGCAGCATCGCCCTGTCGGTGCTGATGATTCCGGTGGTGGTGCGTTCCAGCGAGGAGTTGCTGCGCCTGGTGCCCAACGAGCTGCGCGAGGCGTCCTACGCCTTGGGCGTGCCGAAATGGCTCACCATCACCCGCGTGGTCATTCCCACCGCCATCTCCGGCATCGTGTCGGGTGTGATCCTGGCCGTGGCCCGGGTGATCGGCGAAACCGCCCCGCTGCTGGTCGCCGCCGGCTTCACCGCCAGTCTGAACAACAACCTGTTCGCCAACCCGATGATGACCCTGCCGGTCTTCGTCTACGACGCCTACGCCCACCCGGGCGTCGATGTGCAGGTGTACATCGATCGGGCGTGGGCCGGTGCGCTCACCCTGATCGTCATCGTCATGCTGTTGAACCTGATCGGACGCGTGGTCGCCCGCCGGTTCGCCCCCAAGACGGGGAACTGAGAGAAAGAGACCCGCATGGGTAAGAGGATCGAAGTCACTGACCTGAACGTCTACTACGGCGATTTCCGGGCAGTGGAGGACGTCACCATCACCATCGAGCCGAAGTCGGTGACCGCCTTCATCGGCCCGTCCGGCTGCGGCAAGTCCACCTTCCTGCGCACCCTGAACCGGATGCATGAGGTGATCCCCGGCGCCCGCGTCGAGGGCGAGGTGCTGCTCGACGGGGAGAACCTGTACGGCCCCGGCGTCGACCCGGTGCGCGTCCGTCGACACATCGGCATGGTCTTCCAGCGGCCCAACCCGTTCCCCACGATGTCGATCAAGGAGAACGTGCTGGCCGGCATCAATCTGAACAACAAGCGGATGCCCGGCAGCGAGAAGGACGACCTGGCCGAGCAGGCGCTGAAGGGCGCCAACCTGTGGGAAGAGGTCAAGAACCGGCTCAACATGCCCGGCGCCAGCCTGTCGGGTGGCCAGCAGCAGCGCCTGTGCATCGCGCGGGCGATCGCCATGGAGCCCGAGGTGCTGCTGATGGACGAGCCCGCCTCGGCCCTGGACCCGATCTCCACCCTGGCGATCGAAGACCTGATGAACGAGCTGAAACAGCGCTACACGATCGTCATCGTCACCCACAACATGCAGCAGGCCGCCCGCGTCTCCGACGTGACCGCCTTCTTCAACATCGCCGGGGCCGGCGCGCCCGGCCGACTGATCGAGGCCGGCCCCACCGAAAAGATCTTCTCCGCCCCCGAGGTGAAGGCCACCGAGGACTACATCTCCGGCCGCTTCGGCTGAGCCGCCAGTGGCGGGCCGGGGCGAGACACCGCTAGGTGGGGCCAACTAGGATTCAGCCGTGGCGAGCGTGGGGTGGTATCCCGATCCGGGTGGGCAACCAGGCCTGTTCCGATACTGGAACGGCAGTTCCTGGTCGGCCCAGACCACGTCCACGCCCCGTCAGACTCCGCCGCCGCCGGGGCAACCCGTCGGCGGGCCCGGCACCGAACCGTCAGGCAAGAAGACGCCGGTGGGAGTGTGGATCGGCATCGGCGCGGCCGTCCTGGTGGTGGCGCTGATCATCTGGGCGGTCGTCCAGTTCCTGCCCAACCTGACCGGCGGCGGCAACCCCTGGCAGCCCGGCGGCAATCCCTCCCAGAACTTCTGCACTGCCGGTGGGACGTCCTACTCGGCCACGCCCTTCCCTGATCGCCCCGGACGGGTCTCGGCCGGCCACCTGTCGTTCCCCACCATGGGTGATCCGTGGAGGGATCCCGGTGCCGACAACCGCGTGCCGTTCGGGACCCTCGCGGTGATGCAGAGTGCCCTCGACCAGGACAACTACGACGGCAAGGGCGGCGTCTGGGTCTCCAGCGTGCTGGTCTCCGACCTGGTCTCCGGTGACGGCTTCGCCGATACCCAGTCGGCAGCCAACGTCGTGCTCAAGTGCGTGCTCGGCAGGTACTACTCCAACACCGTGGTCACCCGCAACGACCTCAGTTCGGCCGCCTACAAGGTGGACGGCCACCCAGGTTGGTTGATCGAAAGCCAGCTGAGCTTCGACGTCCCCGGTCTGCGGGCCAAGGGCGAGCGCGTGCTGCTGCTGGTGGTCTCTGTTGCCCCCGACCAGTACGGCCTGTTCTACGCGTCGGTGCCGGACACCAGCCCCGACAGACTCCCCGAAGCCCGCGACGCCATGAAGAACCTCACCGTCGACGGCTGAACGAACAGCGCTCAGTCCAGCACCAGGAAGTCGAAGACCCACCGGTCGCCGAGTTCGCCGGCCAGCCAGGGCAGGTCCTCCTCCTTGGCGAGCTTCCAGTCGGCGGTGTAGCGCAACAGACGCCAGGCGCCGTGGTCATCGCTGGTCAGGATGTCGCACCCGGCATCGGTGAACCGCACGACGCGCTCCTGCTCGCCGGACGGCAACCCGGAAGCCACAATGCTGGTCCTCCCACTCTCCGGATCCGTGCGATACACCTGCCCCGACGCGTCACCCAGCCACTCCAGCCGTCCGTCCACGAGCACGCGAGGACGGATGGCGATCACGTCGGCTTCCCCGGCAATCAGCTTCAGCGGCCCGCCCTCGGTGGCGACCAACCGGTGGCTGGACACCGTCGCCCGCGACGCCGTGACGTTGATGACGTGGGCGACCCCCTCGTGGTCCGCATCTTGCATCACGCTCAGGATCTGCTCGCCCGCACATGGGACCTGGTCGGGCCAGTTGCCGGGCGAGAAGGGCAGCGTGAGGGTGGTCTCCTTCTCGGCACCGATCGCTTGGAAGGTGGTCCGCTTCTCGGGATCGTCATTCGGTATCCCGACCAGGTACTCGTCAGTGGCGCATTGAGCCACACCCTCGGGGACCACGCCGTACTTACGAGTGAGTGCCGTAGCTGCCGCGTCGAAGCGCACCACGTCCGTGCGATAGCCGAGCGAGTCATCACCGTTGTTGAACGCGGCAACCACGCGGCCGTCGGCGGCCAGCACCGCGCCGACCTCGAGGCTGCCCGCCTCATTCCTGGCCGACGCCGTCAGCGAGTCGCCGAGGAGGTAGTCCTTATGCACGTCGGAGAAGGCGACGCCCCTCGCCGTTCGGACGAGTTTGGCATTGTCCATGCCATCGGTCTGCACACGCCGCGTGCTCCCCCCACGCCGGACGAGCAGCGCGCCCTTGACCGCAGCCCCGTCGAGGTCGGAGTCCTGAACACCTGTGACGAGTACGAGATCCGCACCCGTCACGCTCACCTGCTGACCCGATCCCGTACAGCCGGCGAGCGCCGGGACGAGCGCACACAGCGCCAGCAGAGCGCGTCCCAGTACCGTGCGCCGACTCCTCTTCACAGCGTCGCCTCGTACACCTCGCCCGCTCCCAGCGGATCGGGGACGGCGAGTTGTCCCTGGGATGCGGTCGGCGCAGGGGTGGCGGGTCGCGGCTCGGCCAACTGCAGGAACACCACAGCAAGCGCCACCGCCAGGATCAGCAGCATGATCCGTATCATTCGACCCTCCTTGTGATCGACCCGTAAGCGTTCGGGGAGCGGGCAACCCGCGTGGACCGCCCGCCGACGGTGATCTCACCGTAGAGCGATGCGTCCCGAATTGCAAGAACGCCGTTCTCTCTTTCTATCATGCCATAGCTCACAAGCCAGCAGTCGGGGAGAAATCGCGTGCAGCAGCCGCCACGGGCGAGAGATGCCCTGAAGCGGACAGGAATCACAGAGGGCGCCACTACGCCGGCGCACCGCAGGACGGGCGGCGAACGACCTGCTCAGCCGATGAGCGTCACCGCAGCGGGGCCGGCGGTGAACTCGATCACCGCAGCCACCGGAAGCCCCACCAGGAGCGCGGCGGCCGTCACCAGGACCCAGCGGGCACGGCGGGTAGGCGAACTGATCGCCGCGGCGACGACGACCACGGCCACCACCACCCACGCGACGATCAAGGCGATCGGCCCGACCAACCAGTTGGCGATCAGGACCGTGAGAAGGAAGCCGCCAAGGCCGAGGGCTGCGCGCGGGGTGGACATGTCCGCCAGGCTAGCAGCCGACCGAAGCCGCTCTCCGGCCACCAACCGGCGCCACCCGGCGACAGCCGTCCGAGGCCGCGGCTACCCGCAGGTCACCAGGCCGAGCGACTGCTTCAGCCGCAGCACCCGGGCCGTGGCGGCGGTCATGGTGGTGGCGAACTCGGGGTCGGCCTTTGCCTTGGCCACCAGGCCGGACGCGAAGGACGTCGCCAGTCTCGGGTTGACGGTGATCGCGAGATCCCCGCCGGAG
>CAZLJN010000216.1:0-4574 GCA_964559815.1 uncultured Propionibacteriaceae bacterium | reverse complement strand
CGACAGCATCGTCCAGCTGATCTCGGGCATCCACTCCGATCTGCCGATCGGCACCACCGACCTGGGCACGTTCACCTCCGCGGAGCGGCTGTTCCGCCTGGAGGCGCCGATGACGTCCAGCCCACGCAAGGTGGAGGTGGCGCGGCGCTTGTTCGCCGAGCGGCTGAACACCGACAAGCTGCTGGAGGCGCTGCACGTTCATCGCTCCGAGGTGATCACGCCGCTGATGTTCGAGCATCGGCTGCAGGAGACGGCCCGGTCGGATCGGCAGACCATCGTGCTGCCCGAGGCGACCGACGATCGCATCCTGACCTCGGCTGACATCATTCTGCGCCGCGGCGCGGCCAACGTGATCCTGCTGGGTGATGCGGTCGATATTCGGGCGCGGGCCAACCACCTGGGCCTGGCGCTGCAGGACGTCCAGATCATCGATCCGACCAAGCCGGAGCTGCTCAACCACTTCGCCGAGGTGTACGCCCGACTTCGCGCCCACAAGGGCGTTTCGCTGAGCGACGCCAAGGAGAAGCTGGCCGACCTGAGCTACTTCGGGACGATGATGGTGCACCTGGGCATGGCCGACGGCATGGTGTCGGGTGCGATCAACACCACCGCGAACACGATCCGTCCCTCGCTGGAGTTCGTGAAGACCAAGCCGGGCGTGAAGGTGGTCTCCAGCTCGTTCCTGATGTGCATGCCTGATCAGGTGGTGCTCTACGGCGACTGCGCGGTGAACCCGGATCCGACCGCCGAGGAACTGGCCGACATCGCGATCAGCACCGCCGAGACCGCGGTCGCCTTCGGCATCGAGCCGCGGGTGGCGATGCTGAGCTACTCCACCGGCTCGTCCGGCTCGGGGGCTGATGTGGACAAGGTGCGCGAAGCCACCGAGATCGTCCGCAGCCGCCGTCCCGACCTGGCGCTGGAGGGCCCGATCCAGTTCGACGCCGCGGTGGACGCCACCGTCGCCAAGACGAAGCTGCCGGACTCTGCGGTGGCCGGCAAGGCAACCGTGTTCATCTTCCCCGACCTGAACACCGGAAATAACACCTACAAGGCGGTGCAGCGCTCTGCCGGCGCCGTCGCGATCGGCCCTGTGCTGCAGGGTCTGAACAAGCCTGTCAACGACCTCTCCCGGGGGGCGTTGATCGATGACATCGTCAACACGGTGGCCATCACTGCCATTCAGGCGCAATCCGAGAAGAAAGAGAAAAGAGGTGAAGCATGACGACTCCGATCCTGCTGCTGAACTGTGGCTCGAGCTCCATCAAGTACCAGGTCATTGACGCAGACTCTGAAGAGGTCGTTGCCAGCGGTCTGATTCAGCGCATCGGCGATGGCGAATCGACGATCTCCCACACCTATGGCGGGCAGACGTTGCAGGACGAGCACGGCTTCGCTGATCACTCGGCTGCGCTGGCGTTCCTGGTGAAGCTGTTCGACGAGGTCGGCCCGAAGCTGAGCGACATTGTCGCCGTGGGTCACCGCACGGTGCACGGCGGCCGCGGCTTCCGCTCGACCACGGTGATCGACGACCGGATGCTCGACAAGCTGCGTGAGTTGAGCCCGCTGGCCCCGCTGCACAACCCGCCGGGCATCGCCGGCATCGAGGCGGCGCAGAAGGCGCTGCCGAACGTGCCGCATGTGGCGATCTTCGACACCGCGTTCTTCAGTTCCATGCCGGCCGAGGCCTACACCTACGCGATTCCGAAGGAACTGCGCGAGGTGCACGGCATGCGCAAGTACGGCTTCCACGGCACGTCCCACAACTACGTGTCACACAAGACCGCCGAGGTGCTGGGACGCGACTACGAATCGTTCAACCAGATCGTCTGCCATCTGGGGAACGGCGCCTCGATCTCGGCGATCCGCAACGGAGTGGCCGTGGATGCGTCCATGGGGCTGACGCCGCTGGCCGGCCTGGTGATGGGCACCCGTTCGGGCGATGTGGACCCGGGCCTGCACCTGTTCATGTCGAACCGGTTGGGGCTGAGCCTGGCCGAGATCGACTCGCTGCTGAACAAGAAGTCGGGCATCTTCGGAATGTCGGGCGTGACCGATTTCCGCGATCTGTTCGAGCTGATCGATGAGGGCAACGAGGACGCCAAGCTGGCCTTCGACGTCTACATCTACCGGCTGCTGAGCTACATCGGCTCGTACGTGGCGATCCTGGGTGGGGTGGACGCGCTGACCTTCACCGCGGGCGTCGGCGAGAACGCCGCCCAGGTGCGGGCCGCGGTGTTGGAGCGGCTGGAGCCGCTCGGTTTCTGGCTGGACGCCGAGGCCAACGCCGTCCGCTCGAAGGATCCGCGGATCATCTCTCGCGAAGGCTCCCCGGTGACCATCCTGGTGGTGCCGACCAACGAGGAGTTGGCGATGGCCCGCGAGACCAAGGCCGCCATCTCGAAGTAGCTGGTTGCGCGTGTCGTAGGGACGGCCACCTGGATCTCTCCGGGTGGCCGTTCTCATCTGTCCAGGCCCGTACGACCTCGCCCTCGGCCGTTCTCGATCATCCCCAGTACGCCGGCGCTGAGCCCACTCACCGCAATGCTGCCCAAGGTGGCGCCGAACCAGG
This sequence comes from uncultured Propionibacteriaceae bacterium, assembly GCA_964559815.1. Classification (GTDB taxonomy): domain Bacteria; phylum Actinomycetota; class Actinomycetes; order Propionibacteriales; family Propionibacteriaceae; genus Propionicimonas. Next base: position 2,002 of record CAZLJN010000216.1, on the reverse strand, counting down.
TCGGCACCGCGACCGGGAGGGTCGACGCCATCACGAACCACGCCTGCGACCAGCCCGGTACCGTCCCGGGGTAGGTCAGCTGATAGGTGAGGAAGCCGAGCAGCCACGCCGTCGCCGGCGCCCAGCGGAAGCCGGCCAGCTCGGTGAGGTTCCAGCGTCCGCGTCGCACCAGCCAGAAGTCGATGATCGCCACCGCAGCCAGCGGCACGAACGTCGAGCCGATCAGCAGCAGAAAGCCTTGATAGGCGTCGAATCCGACCACTCCGGCCAGGACGGTGGCGACCGCGCCGACCGCGACCGCGACCGGACGCCGGTCGAGGTGCGGAGCCAGATTGTGCACCGAGACGGTGGCGGAGTAGACGTCGGCGAAGGCGTCGTCTAACTCGTCCAGCGCGAGGAGCGCGACGGCGGCGAGTCCGCCGGGCAGCACCATCAAGGCAGCGATGACGTTGGTTCCGGACAGGTCTCCGCTCAGATGCGTGACGGCGAACACGCCCAGGGCGTAGGAGACCAGAATCGCCACCCCGTAGCCGATCGACGCGCCCCAGAAGCTGCCGCGCACGCTCGTGGAATGGCGGGAGTAGTCGGCGGCCAGCGGCCAGAACGACACGACCTGCGCGGCCGCCAGGTCGACCGCGGGCCAGAAGCCGAGCGCTGAGCTGTGATCGAGCGGGTGCTCCGGGTGCGACAGCACCAGCCAGAACAACACCGCTGAGCCGGCCAGCACCAGCCACAGCACCGCCGTTCGCAGCAGCTTCATGCTGCCGAAAGGACGCACTGCCATCACCGTCACCACCGCCCCCGCGGCGAGGACGGCCGGCCACCGCCAGGCCGGTCCGAGCAACTGGGCGGCCACGGTGGAGATGACGATGATCTCCATCATCGCCCAGCCGATGTTCTGGGCGATGTTGAGCACCGTCGGCACCGCCGAAGCGCGATAGCCCAACAGGCCGCGGACGGTCACCATCGCGGGGGCTCCCAGGCGGGCTCCGATGGCGGCGGCTGCGCCCAGCATGGCGGCCCCCAACACGGCGCCGACCAGGCTGGCAAGCAGGGCCTCGTCCTGGCTGCCGGCGGTGGTCGCGATCAGGGCCCCGGTCAGCGGACCGAACAAGGTGATGCCGAAGCTCGCCCACAAGGTCGTTTGCGCCCAGCCGCTCAGCGTGCGCGGCGGCGTGTCGGTGAGCGTGAGCGGTGCTTCGGTGGGGGTGATGGTTGTGGTCATGATCACCAGTTCCGGTAGAAGTGATGGACGGGTCCCGGGCCGTGCCCGAGGTGGAGGTCGTCGGCGTGGACGATGGCGCCGGTGAGCCATTGCTTGGCCTCGCCGATGGTCACCTCCCAGGAGTCCCGCTGCGGGCGAAGCGCGGCGATCGCACTCGACAGCGAACATCCGGTGCCGTGGGTGTTCTGGGTGGCGATTCGCTGCGCGCCGAGAAGCACCGGTTCGGCACCGTCTTCCACCAGGACGTCGATCGCCTCGGCACCGCTGCCGTGGCCACCCTTCAGCAGCACCCGCTCGGCACCGGAGGAGAGCAGCTGCCGGGCCTGAGCGATCATCTCCTCCACATCGCAGGCCCGCGCGGTGTCGAGCAGGGCGGCGGCTTCGTCCAGATTCGGGGTGATCAGTGATGCCCGCGACAGCAGCCGACTGACGGCCTCGACCGCGTCCTCGTCCAGCAGCCGACTGCCGGAGGTGGCCACCATCACCGGGTCGATGATGATCGGCAGCCCCGGGTGGTCGGCACGCAACCGATCCAGCTCGACGGCCACCGCGTCGACCAATTCGGCGGAGACGAGCATGCCCACTTTGATGGCGTCGGGACGGATGTCGCTGCAGACGGCGTCGAGCTGCAACTTCACGAAGTCAGGCGGCACAGCCATGATGCCGGCCACGCCCTGCGTCGACTGCGCGGTAAGCGCCACGATGACACTCATGCCGTACGCACCGAGGGCCGCGAACGTCTTCAGGTCGGCTTGAATGCCGGCCCCGCCACTGGAA
>CAZLJN010000215.1:0-4610 GCA_964559815.1 uncultured Propionibacteriaceae bacterium | reverse complement strand
TCGCCGGGGTCGTCGGCCCAGTCCAGCCCGAGCGCGCCGGACGCCAGTTGTTCGGCGACCGCGGTCAGGCTGGCGATCCGGGCGCGGGGACCGGTCAGCGCGTCGCCGGCGGAGGCGGCGATGGCGTCCGCGGTGGGGAAGAGCAGGCTCAGCCCGTCGGGGGCGCCGGTGAGCAGCTCGCCACAGTGGACGGCCAGCCGGTGCAGGTGGGTGCGGGCGGCCGATACCGAAATCTGTTGGCCGATCATCGCTCGCACCAGCATCTCGATCGGATCGACCGCGCCCGGAAGCCGGATCCCGGGCACCGCCCGCACCGACGCCGCCAGATCCGGTTGCTCGGCCAGAGCCTGATCGATGCCGACAGGGTCGGCATCAGCGTCGAACAGCCGTCGTACCCGGGCAACGAGCGGAGCAAGGTCGGACAACCGGGTCAGCCCGGCCGACAGTTGCAGCCCGGTGTCGGTCGCGGCCACCCGGAACCAGCTCGGCCCGCCGGGGAGTCGCAGGGTGCGGGCATAGCTCTCAGAGCCGGCGATCTCGACCCCGGGAATCGCCCGGGTGGCCAGCCAGGCGAAGGTGCCGGCGGCGTCCCAGGGTGGGCGCACCGGCAGGTGCAGCTGCACCGTGATCCAGCCGGACGCGGCGGGGTGCGTCGGCGAACCGGGGGAGCGTCGTCCGGCGCGTAGCGCGGTGGGGGTGAGGGCGTAGACGGCGGTGATGGTGTCGTTGAACTGGCGGATGCTGCCGAAGCCGGCGGCGAAGGCGACATCACTGATCGGCAGGTCGCTGCCGACGAGAAGTTCGCGGGCCACCTGGGCACGATGGGCGCGGGCCAGGGCCAGCGGTCCGGCGCCGAGCTCGGTGCTCAGCAGTCGATTGAGGTGGCGGGTGGTGTAGCCCAGACGGCGGGCCAGTCCGGTGACCCCTTCGCGGTCGATGGTGCCGTCGGTGATCAGCCGCATCGCGCGGGCGGCGACGTCAGCGCGCTGATTCCACAGCGGCGAGCCGGGGACGGTATCGGGCAGGCATCGTTTGCAGGCGCGATAGCCGTGCTCGTGGGCCGCGGCAGCGGTGTCGAAGAACTCCACGTTGGCTCGCAGCGGCGTCCGGGCGGGGCAGGACGGACGGCAGTAGATTCCGGTGGTACGGACCGCCAGGAAGAACACCCCGTCGAAGCGGGCGTCCTTGGCGCTCGCCGCCCGGTAGCGCTGGTCGAAGTCCATGACGTCCAGCCTGACAGCAGTGGACGGCCCTGGCTAGCGGAAATCGGACGCGGCTCTCGGTTGCCCGGGGCCGAAACGCCGGGCGCCCCGGGGGACGAATCCCCCGGGGCTTGATGGCGAACAGACGCCTAGTGGGCACGGGTGATGCTGACCCGATCGATCACCCGTCCGCCGACCTCGTAGGTGGTCGCGACCAGTTTCTTGGACTGCACCTCGATGGCGGTGTAGTTGGCCTTGAGGCTCTGATCCTTGACCGCCGCCCACGGGTAGGGGCCGGTCAGGTCGTAGAACTTGCCGCCGGAGGCGGAGTTGGTGGCCAGGTAGAGCACCTGCCCGCGCTTGGGCTTCAGCACGCTGTCGGCGTCGCTGGAGGCGACCGTGGCGCCGTTCATCAGGAAGCTGCGGGTGTAGTCGTGGTCGTGGCCACCGATCACCAGGTTGATCCGCAGCGCGCTGAAGACCGGGGCCAAGGTGGAGCGGATCGCGGCCACATCGGCGTCATTGGGGTGATCGGCCGAGCTGAACGGCGAGTGGTGCAGCGTGACGACCCGCCAGGTGGCCTTCGGGTTGGCCTTGATGGCTTGCTTCAGGAACGTCTTGTGGGCGGCGAAGTCGAGGCTGTTGGTGTTCAGTGTCATGAACAGCGTGCCGTTGTAGGTGTACCAGTAGTCGCCGGTGCCGGCGGCCGTGGTGCCCAGGTTCGACTGGTTCGGCAGCGCGAAGTGCTGGGCGAACAGGTAGCCCGCGTTCGAGGCGTTGTCGTGGTTGCCGACGGCCGGGGCCATCGGGTAGCGGGCCACCTGGCTGGGGGCCAGGAAAGCGTCCCATTCGCCGGGCTGCTTGGCGACGGTGTAGCTGTCGACGTTGTCGCCGCCGGTCATCAGGAACGCCGCGTTGGCGACCTTGCCGGTCGACTCGGCCAGGGTTGCCGCCCAGCCTTCCGAGGGGTTCTCCACCACACCGTTCTGCCCGGTCTTGGTGCCCAGGTAGACCTGCGGATCGCCGTACACCAGGAACGAGAAGGCGCCGGACGCGGTGGTCTTGAACTGGTATTCGGCGGTGCAGCCGGTGGTGGTGCAGATCCGGTAGCTGTAGATGGCGCGGGAGGAGAGCTTGGTCAGGGCGACCTTGTTGTACTCCCAGCCGGTCTCCTCACCGGCCGTGGCGGCCGAGAACGGACGAATGGTGGCCGCGCCCTTCCAGGACGCCGCCTTGCCCTTCTTGTGCTGCACGAGCTGGACGTAATCGTCGGCGCCCACTCCGCCGAGCCAGGTCAGGTTGCGCTGGCTGGCCTTGGCGCCGACGGTGAGGACGACGTCCTTGACCGCGATCGTGGGCTCGGCCTGGGCGGGGGCGGGCTGGAAGCTGAGCAGTGTTCCGGCCAGAGCCAGACTGGCTGCGGCGAAGACGGTGGTGTGACGAAGCATGACCTCTCCTGTGATGGACGAACGTGCCGGTTCGGCTGCTTCGTTACGCTAGGTAGGCCAGGTTTCCCACAGGTGGCCCGCAGGCCAACGCCGAGAGGCGAGGAGTCAGCGGTTGCGTGTCGGGCCGTCGACGCACGGCCGGGGGTGGGGGACAGTGGGCCGCGACGGTCTCGGTTTGACCCTCCGCAGCCCGGAGCCGTAGTCTTGTTCCTCGGTGTTTGCCGCGCCTTTTGCTGCGCGCGAGCCCCACCCACAACGCGAAACATCTACCCGATGTGGCGTTGCACAAACGGAAGCTTAGGGAAGTAGGTCAGGCGTGTACGCGATCGTTCGCAGCGGTGGCCGTCAGCACAAGGTTGCGGTCGGCGACGTCCTGGAAATCGACAAGGTCGAAGCCAAGGCCGGTGACAGCGTTGCCCTGACCCCGCTGATGCTGGTCGACGGCGAGAAGATCACCGTTGATGCCAAGGCGTTGGGTAAGGCGAGTGTCACCGCTGAGGTGATCGCCGAGACCAAGGGCCCGAAGATCAAGATCATCAAGTTCAAGAACAAGACCGGGTACAAGAAGCGTCAGGGCCATCGCCAGCGCTACACCCAGGTCAAGGTCACCGGAATCAAGGGCTGAGGTAGAGCAAGATGGCACATAAGAAGGGCGCATCGTCCTCGCGTAACGGTCGCGATTCCAACTCCCAGCGTCTCGGCGTGAAGCGCTTCGGCGGCCAGCAGGTCAACGCCGGCGAGATCCTGGTCCGCCAGCGTGGCACCCACTTCCACCCCGGTGAGGGCGTGGGACGTGGTGGCGACGACACCCTGTTCGCGCTGCGCGCTGGCAAGGTGGAGTTCGGCACCCGTCGCGGCCGCAAGGTCGTCAACGTGGCCATCGAGGCTGCCGAGTAGTTCCAGTTTTTGTGAGGGGCGGCCTGCGGGCCGCCCTTTCGCATTTCCCCCTCCGTCCGCCGACTCCCGCCGGGGCGTCCCTGGGTGGCCCACGCGTCTGGCATGAGGGACGCCGGGCCGGGACGGTAGAATCCTCATCGATCGGTGCCGGCTCGCGAGCTGCCCGCCGACACTCCTAGTGCAAGGCGACCGCTGTGGCCATTCCCTCTTTCGTCGATCAGACGGTGCTGACCCTGTCCGCCGGTAACGGCGGGCACGGCTGTGCCTCGGTGCACCGGGAGAAGTTCAAGCCGCTGGGCGGTCCCGACGGCGGCAACGGCGGCAACGGCGGCTCGGTGATCCTCAAGGTCGATCCCGGGCTGACCACGCTGGTCGAGTACCACCGTCAGTCGGTGCGTCGCGCCGAGAACGGCCAGCCGGGCAAGGGTGATTACAACAGCGGCGCCAACGGTGCCGATGTGATCCTGCCGGTGCCGCAAGGCACGGTGGTCACCGACGCCGACAGCGGTGAGGTGCTGGCCGATCTGGATTCCCCCGACGCCGAGGCCGTAGTTGCCGCCGGCGGACGCGGGGGCTTGGGTAACGCCGCGCTGGCGTCTCCGACGCGCAAGGCTCCCGGTTTCGCGCTGCTCGGTGAAGAGGGCGAGAGCCGCAAGGTCAAGCTCGAACTGAAGGTGATGGCCGACATCGGCCTGGTGGGCTTCCCCAGCGCCGGCAAGTCGTCGCTGATCGCCGCCATCTCCCGGGCCCGGCCGAAGATCGCCGACTATCCGTTCACCACCCTGATCCCGAACCTGGGCGTGGTGGTGGCCGGCGCGACCACCTTCACCGTGGCTGATGTGCCCGGCCTGATCGAGGGCGCCAGTGAGGGTCGCGGCCTGGGGCACGACTTCCTGCGCCACATCGAACGTTGTCAGGCGATCGTTCATGTCATCGACTGCGCCACTTACGAGCCCGGACGTGACCCGCTCACCGACCTCGACGTGATCGAGGCCGAGTTGGCCGCCCACGGCGGTCTGGAGGACCGTCCGCGGATGGTGGCGCTGAACAAGGTCGACATTCC
>CAZLJN010000214.1:0-4642 GCA_964559815.1 uncultured Propionibacteriaceae bacterium | reverse complement strand
TCCCGGGCTTGGTCGCCGGGCTGGCCGGCGGTGACCTGGCGCCCTATTTGGCGCAGAAGCCCACCTGGGACGACTGCGACGACGACCGCTGTGCTCAGTTGCTGGCGCCGCTGGACTACACCGACCCGGCGTCCCGCGCGGTGACCTTGTCGGTGCGCGTGCATGCCGCCACCAAGACCCCGCATCTGGGCCCGCTGTTCATCAACCCGGGCGGCCCGGGCGCGTCCGGCACCGAACTGGTGTCCAGCTTCGACACCCAAGGCTTGGAGCAGTACGACATCGTCGGCTGGGATCCGCGCGGCGCGGGGCAGTCGACCCCGGTGCGCTGCCTCAGCGACGCCGAGACCGACGCCTACTTGAATCTCGACAGCACCCCCGACAACGACGCCGAACGGGTGGCCTTGGTGGAGGCGGCGCTGAACTTCTCGCGTTCGTGTTGGGAGCGCAATGGTGACCTGCTGAACCACATCGGCACCGTCGACACCGTCCGGGATCTCGATCTGCTGCGGCAGTACTTCGGAGCCAAGAAGCTGAACTTCCTCGGCTACTCCTACGGCACTCAGATCGGCGCGACCTATGCCCAGGTCTTCGGGAAGAACACCGGCCACCTGGTGCTGGATTCGGCGGTCAACATCACCGACGACGACAGCGTGATCCAAGCTCAAGGCTTCGATCTGGCGCTGGGCAACTTCGCGTCCTGGTGTGCCACGACCGACTGCGGGCTGGGTGTCACCAAGGACGAGGTGCTGGCCTCGGTGACTGCGCTGTTCGACCGGCTGGAGGCCGCGCCGCTGAGGGTGGGGGATCGCGCCCTCACCCAGAGCCTGGCGGTCACCGGTGTGGCGGCGGCGCTGTACAGCGGCAAGGAGGTGTACCCCGCGCTCAGCGCGGTGATCCAACGGGCCGTGGCCGGCAATGGGACGAACCTGCTGTACGCCGCCGACCAGCTGAACTTCCGAGACCAGTCCGGGCACTACGACACCCTCTTCTACGCCTTCCCGGCGATCAGTTGTGCGGAGACCAAGGAGAAAGGCGTGCTGGACGCCGATCGCACCTGGGCCGAGGATCAGAAGAAGGCGCCGATCTTCGGCAAGTACTTCGGCCCTGGCTACGTCTGCCCGCTGTGGGGGGTGCCCCAGGGCGAGTACCTGAAGCTGCACATCACCGCGCCGGACGCCGCACCGATCCTGGTGGTCGGCGCCACCGGCGACAGCGCCACTCCGGTGCAGCACGCCCGCTCGATGGCCAAACAGCTGACGTCCGGGCATCTGCTGATCTTCGACGGCGAAGGTCACGGCAGCTACGGCGGCAACTCGACCTGCATCGACACCGCCGTGGTGAAGTACCTGACCCAAGGCACGCTGCCTGCCGATGGCACAGTTTGCAAGTGATCGGGCTTCGGTTGGCTGAGCCCGCCGTCGCGCCCCTATAGTTGTGCCTCGGTCGTCCGCGACCAAGGCCGCCTTAGCTCAGTCGGTAGAGCGACGCTCTCGTAAAGCGTAGGTCTGGGGTTCGATTCCCCAAGGCGGCTCCACCGCGTTATGCCTAGACGTAGCTGCACCCGCTTGGTGCGCGAGGCTGGTCATGGATCATTTCTGTAGCTATTGCTGTAGCAATGAGCTTCGACAACACCGCACGTGACGCCCGTCTCCATCAAGATCCAGGTCGTGGGTCCGACCGTTGCCAGGTGCTGCGCTGGATGCCGTCGCGAGTTGATTCCGGCGAAGCTGATCGTGCCTTCCATCGTAGTGATGGGTGTGTCGGTACTCTCGTGCCGCAGGCACCCAATCGACACCCCTTGGACTCAACGTGGACATTGCAGCTCGCATCGACACGATCGATCGCGCTTCGGCGGGGCTCGTTCAGTACAACAAGGCGCGACTGCAGTTGATCCTGCGCCAGTTCGGCGCGACGACGTACGACTGGCAAGGTGAGCACTGGGCTCCGACTGACCTTGAGTATGTGGTCTCGCGTTTGGAGGGCCTCGACGATATGCAGCTCGTTGCCATCGACGCCTTCGTGGCTGGTGACATGGGTAACGTACAGGGCGTTCGGAATCCTGAGAGCGCCAGGATATGGACTGAGTGCCCCACCGGGGTCTTCCTATCGCACAAGTTCGAAGATGCAGAGTTCGCGTCGTCGATCAGCGCCGGTCTGATGCAGTACGGCATCGAAGGCTTCGTGGCTCACAACGACATCGCCGTGAGTGACCCTTGGCGAGGGTCGATCATGGATGGGCTCGACACCTGTGACGCCTTCGTGGCATTGATGCATGACAAGTTTCATGAGAGTGAATGGTGTGACCAAGAGGTGGGCTGGGCACTCGGTCGCCACATACCTGTTCTGGTCGTGCGTCCGACGAGCGTATCGAGCCCTCGCAACGACGGATTCATTGAGCAGATCCAGCACATGCCCATCGATCGGGCCAACCCGAGCTGTGTGGAGTTCACTGTTACGAGCATCTTCAACTTCCTGGCCGGTCGACCAGAGCTGCACGAGCGGGTGGCCGAATCCTTGGTCTGGGCACTTGAGCGTCCCCAGAGCCACCCCCACGCGATCAAGGTCTGGTACGCCATGAAGGCCCTCGATTTCACGTGGCCAGATGCACTCTTGCGGCGCATCCGCGTCGCCAAGCACGAGCAGGGGTTCGTGCGTGATGCCTACACAATTCCAGCGGCGCCATACCAGCTCCTAAAGGGCTTTTCGGGGTCTGCGCTAGAGGCCGAGCTGGCCTCGCTCGGTCGGCTGACTTCCTGATTCGGGTGCAGTTCTGCTTCCCTATTGCGGCATCGTCGCTCGGGCTCGCGCAGTGACGCCGGTTCGACGGGCTAACCGATGTCGACAACCTGCGCAGGAGAAGAGTGTGGCCCGCCGACTTATCGGGGTTATGGGAGGCCCCTGAGCTGTGGTCGGTCATCACCGCCGAGATGTCGTGGTTATGGTGCGTCAGATCGACCTCAAAACCGCGATAAATCGGCGGTGTGTCCACCCAGCGTCGCTACGGGCGCTGATAACCAAGGAAACTCGGCGGTGTACGGCTGTGGTGATTGGGTGTCGGTCGCCTGGGCCAAACCTGGACGTTCCCTGGAAGTTTGTGGACGTCGAAGCGACGAAACCGACTCGGACTGGCATCTTTGAGCCGTGGACGCACCCAAGATCCTGGTGGTCGATGACGAGGAGAACATCTCCTTCCTGGTCACCTCGGCCCTTCAGCTGCACGGCTACCGCACGGCCAGCGCCGCCAACGGCGCGGACGCGATCGGGCTGGCAGCCAGTTTCGAGCCGCAGGTGATCCTGCTCGACATCCAGCTGCCCGATCTGGACGGCTATGAGGTGCTCAAGCGAATCCGCGCAGCCGGCAGTCGGGCGTCGGTGCTGTTCCTGACCGCCCGCGGCACCACGTCCGATCGGGTGCGCGGGCTGACCGTGGGCGGCGACGACTACATGGTCAAGCCGTTCGCCTTGGAGGAGCTGGTCGCCCGGGTGAAGGTGGCGCTGCGGCGCCAGGGCAGTGAGGTCGCCCCGGTGCGCTACCAGGTCGCCGATCTGGTGCTGGACGCCGACGCCCACCGGGTGTGGCGAGGCGAGACCGAGCTCAGTCTGTCGGCGACCGAGTTCCGGCTGCTGGAGTGCCTGATGGCCGCTGCCGGACGCGCGGTGTCCCGCGGCGTGATCCTCGATCAGGTGTGGGCCTATGACTTCGGCGGACAAACCGCCATCATCGAGTCGTTCATCTCCAATCTGCGCCGAAAGGTCGACTCGGTGGAACCGAAACTGATCCATACCGTTCGTGGCGTCGGCTACAGCGTCCGGGAGCCTTCGTGACGCTGCGCAGGCGCCTGGTGCTGGCCGGCATCTCGGTGCTGGTGATCACCGGCCTGGCCTTCCTCGCGGTTGCCCTGCTGCAGCGCCAGTACGTCCTGGGCCAGCTGGACGCCCGGGTGACCTCCCTGGTCGGGGACACCAAGGCGCTGCTGGCCGTGGCCAACAAGGCCGACGACGGCAATGCGGCCGCGGCCTCCCTGCTCAGCGAGGCCTATGTCGGGGTGCTGCGGGCCGACGGACGGCTGCGCACGGTGGTGGCACCCGTCGATGATCCCCAGCTGAGCCCGCGGCTGCTGGGCAATGAACGCGGTGCCGGCCCGGTGACCCGGACGACCACCGCCGGACGGTTCGACCGGGTGCGGGTGGAGGTGGTCGGCCTGGAGGCCGGACGTGCGCTGGTGGTGGCCGTCTCGATGGAGCCGGTGGAACAGTCGACCGCTCGGCTGTGGGTGGGCCTCGGGTTGGCCTGGGCGCTGGTCGCGATCGCCGGTGTGCTGGTCGGCTACTGGGTGGATCGCCACGGGCTACGTCCGATCGCCCAACTGACTGATGCGGCGGTCGGGGTGACCGTCAGTGGCGGACGCCAGGCCGTCCAGGTGGAGGTCGCCGACCCCTCCACTGAGGCCGGACGACTGGGGCAGGCCTTCAACACCATGGTCGCCACCACTGCGGACGGCCAGGAGCAGTTGCGCCGCTTCGTCGCCGACGCCGGCCACGAGCTGCGAACGCCGCTGACCACGCTGCAGGGCTATTCGGCGCTATATGCCTGTCTCTTATACACATCTCCGAGCCCACGAGACAAGAGGCAATCTCGTAT
>CAZLJN010000213.1:0-4651 GCA_964559815.1 uncultured Propionibacteriaceae bacterium | reverse complement strand
GAGCATTTGGCTGCCGGGCTGGGCGCGCTGGGCATCGACCCGGAGCGTCCAGTGGTGGTCTACGACGAGCCCGGTTCGTTCGCTGCGGCCCGCGCCTGGTGGGTCCTCACCTGGGCCGGGTTGAGTGTGGGGGTGCTCGACGGCGGTATCCAGGCCTGGACGTCCGCCGATGCCGGCCTGGTCTCTGGGCCTGCCGCACCGGTGACGCCGACCACCTTCACCGTCGAGACCGGATTGCTGCCCACCCTGGACGCCGACGAGATCGCCACCTTCGACGGCATCGTGATGGACGCCCGCGCCGGTGAGCGGTATCGCGGCGAAGTGGAGCCGATCGATCGCGTGCCCGGCCACATCCCGGGAGCGATCAACCGCCCGGTGGCCGACTTCTTCGACGAGAACGGCATGCTGCCCAGCGCCGAGAAGCTCGACGAGGTGCTCGACCTGCCGGCGGACCGTCCGCTCGCGGTCTACTGCGGCTCGGGTGTCTCGGCCGCGCAGGTCGTGCTCGCCCTGGCCAGCCTGGGAATCGAAGCCGCGCTGTATCCGCCGTCGTGGTCGGGTTGGTCGGCCGACCCGACTCGTCCGGTGGCGGTGGGGGCCGAGGAATGATCGAACCGACGAGCCTGGCCACCATCCGACTCGATCACCTGCTGGCCAATGTCGCCGCGATTCGCGAGCGCATCGAGGGACGCAAGGTGCTGGTCGCAGTGAAAGCCGACGCCTACGGCCATGGCGCGGTCGAGGTCGCGGCCGCGTTGGAGAAGGCCCAGGCCGCCGACTGGCTCGGAGTGGCCACCGTCGATGAGGGCCTGGAGTTGCGGGAGGCCGGGATCAAGCTGCCGATCCTGAAGCTGTCGATGGCGCGCAACCCCGGCGAGATCGACGCAGCCGTTGCCGCCGGGGTGACGCTGACTGTGACCGACGTGGAGTCCATCAACGCGGTAGCCGCCGCGGCAGCGACCAACCGAGTGGTCGCCGAGGTGCACCTCAAAGTCGACACCGGGATGCGTCGGATCGGCTGCCCGCCACAGCAGGCTGTGGAGCTGGCGAGGTTGATCGATGCGGCCGCAAGCCTGCACCTGGGCGGCGTCTTCTCCCACCTGCCGATTTCGGATTCCCCGGCCGGGGACGAGTTCACCACGGCCCAGATCGCCCTGTTCGCGAGGACCGTCGCCGAGGTGGAGGCCGCCCGCGGACTCGTGCCGCTGAAGCATCTGGCCAACTCCGGCGGCATCCTGGCCCACCCGGCGTCCTGGTTCGACATGGTGCGCGCGGGGATCATCGTCTACGGCGCCTACCCCGACGCCGACGTTGCCCAGACGGTGCGGATCAAGCCTGCGCTGGAGTGGCGCAGCTACCTGTCGTTCGTGAAGCCGGTCGCCGCGGGTGAGACGGTCAGCTACGGCCGCACCTGGACCGCCGAGCGCGACACCGTCGTGGGCACCGTGCCGGTGGGTTACGCCGACGGATACTCCCGGCTGCTGAGCAACCGTGGCCGGATGCTGGTCGACGGCCGCGCCTGCCCGGTAATCGGGCGGGTGTGCATGGACCAGACCATGATCGACTTGGGTCCAGGCGCCACCGAACAGGTCGGGGACGAGGTCGTCCTGGTCGGCGTGGACGGTGGCGAGGAGATCACCACCACCGAGATCGCCGACCTCATGGGCACCATCCCCTACGAGGTCACCTGCCTGCTCACCGGCCGGGTGGCCCGGGAGTTCGTCACCGCTGGTTGAGCTTGCCGGAACCTTGAGCTTGTCGAAACCGGTGAGGCCCATGGAAGGAGCGAGCAATGCGATCGGTACCGAGCTGGCTGACCCTCCTGCTCGTCCTGGTGGCCGCCGCCGGGTGTCAGAGCGCACCGCTGGGAATCCCCGACCCGCTGGAGGCGACCGCGTCCCCGACGGCCAGCATCCCCCCGGCGCCGGTGGTCACCGAACTGGCGGCCAATCGGGTCACGATGCCGTGGACGCTGTTGGGAATGTCGGCTGACAGGCGGCGCCTGTTCATCAGCTACGGAGTGGGCGGCGGCTGCGGCGACTACGAAGCACACGTCTACGTGCACGAGACCCCGACCTATGTCGGGATCGCGTCGGCGCCCACCAGCACCGGCGCGGAGCGACCCTCAGGCAACGCCTGCCCCGCCAATCTCAAGACCGCCGACGGCTACGTCGACCTAGCCGAGCCGCTGGGCACTCGGCAGCTGATCCATCTCGGCTAGATCGGCTCGCCCTGGCCGTTGACCAGGACGAACCGACCTCGGCCGGGGAGGTGCCTAGACCTTGGGCACACCCAGTTTCTGTTGGATCAGCAGCGCGACCTGCCGATGGCCCTCCGCGTTGAGGTGGTACCACTCCTCGGGGTGGATGCCATCAGCGAACTCATTCACCCACCGCTTGGAGTTCGACGTCGCCCACGGGGACGGCTCGTGGCCGTTCGAAGGGGGCAGCATGTCGATATAGGTGATCTTCGTGGCGTGAGTGAGGTTCCATTTGTTCGCCATCCTGATTTGTTCCACGCGCGCCTGCTCCTGAAGGCGACGGACCTCGACGGCAGCCTCGTACCACCGGTTGCACCACCCGAGCCAGTTGTAGCCGGTGCAGAGCTTCCATTTGCGATCATTCGGCGCGAGATAGGGATACCCGACGAACACGATCTTCGTCTTGTCGGACAGCTTCGCGTCCAGTGCCTGCAGGATCTTGGTCGTGTTGTTCACGACTCCCGGTAGCCCCTTCTTGGCCGCCTCCACCTTCGACTTGCAGGCCTTCCCGTTGGCAGCTGAGGAGAAGCAGGCCGTCACGATGTCGCTGAAGCCGACGTCGTTTCCGCCCGCGGTGAACATCACCAGGTTGGTGTCCGCCGGTACATCCTTGACCTGCTCCAAGATCTGGGAGGTCACCGCGCCCGAACAGGCAAGATTCTCAAGAAGAGCGTCTGCCTTGCCGGTGCTGTTGAGGTAGTCGACGTACCGGTTGGCCCAGTTGTGAGGGCTGCGAAAGCACGTTGTGTTCACGTAGTCGCCCGCACCGTTTCCGGCCGTGTAGGAGTCGCCGATTGCCACGGCGTTGATGAGGACGACAGGGGTGGCCGCGCTGGCCACCGAGGTCATCGACCCGCCCATGATGAGAGCAGCGATGCCTGCTACTCCGAGCGCGAGGAGTCTCTTACGCATTCGGTAAATCCCTTCCGTTGCGCGAGCCGACCCGCTGCCGGCTCGTCGACATCGGCTCAGGCTGGGCAACGTCGTGCGATATGCGGGCGCGCGAAATCACGTCAGAGCCGATCGGCCGGTCACTGGTGAAAGAGGCAAGAACCAGTGGATGGGCGGGGAGCCAGCACCTTGCCGTTGTGCTGACTTCACCGCATCGATCTGGAGGAGGCCTCCTTCAGATCACAAACACGTAAGGCCGTGGCAATGACACTAGCCGAGCACAAAATTGCATTCCAACTTCGGATTCTTGTTTTATGCAATGGGTTGACGTCCCAGAAAGTGCGGGCATAAGGTCCGCGCGAAGTCAGACTCGCCGCACGCGTGGCACAAGAGTCTGTCAGCTGAATCAGCTCGGGGCCCCGGTGGCGAGCAGCCGTCGGACGCCCGCGCGTGCCAGCATCAGGCCCAGGATCAGGCCTGTCACCGCGAAGAAGCCGCCCAGCTTCACCTGACCGGCGAAGGCGAGGGCGACCAGCTCCAGAACGACGAACTTGCTGGCAACCAACACCGCCCACAGCCCCAGCCCGCCGACGATCTTGCCCGCGAGGCCCGAGGCTGCCTTGATGCGTGCCTTCAGCCAGTCCTTGATGCGGACGACAACCTCCAGCACCAGTTTGAGGAGCAGTGCGGTCAACAACGAGAGCGTGAACGTCTCACTGATCACTGAGGGGAAGTACTCGATCGCAATGTTCAAAAACACCACGTAGACGAAGACATCGACCACGTCGGCGGGCTCAACGGTGAAGCCGCCACCTCGTCGGGATTCGCTCTCCATCAAAACAGCCTATTGTCCGCCGGACCGGTCCCGTGGCCTTTCTCCGGTTCCGCCACCCCGCCTCGCCGATGATCAGGCATCGGCGCCGGTCGCCTCAGCGCCAGCCGAGGGCGGGCGCGACGTGGGTCAGAATCGACTCGATGACGTGGGCGTTGTAGTCGACGCCGAGCTGATTGGGGACGGTCAGCAGCAGGGTGTCGGCGGCAGCGATCGCCGCGTCCTCTGCCAGCTGCTCGATCAGCTTGTCCGGCTCGGCAGCGTACGAGCGTCCGAACCGCGCCAGCCCGCCGTCGATGAAGCCCACCTGATCGGAGTCCTCGCCCCGGCCGCCGAAGTAGGCGTGGTCGCGGGCGTCGGTCAGGGCGAAGATGCTGCGACTCACCGACACTCGCGGCGTCCAGTCGTGGCCGGCCTCGGCCCAGGTGTCACGGAAGCGCTGGATCTGCTCGGCCTGCAGCTGATGGAAGGGCACCCCGGTGTCCTCGGTCAGCAGCGTCGAGCTCATCAGGTTCATGCCGAGCCTGGCCGTCCATTCTGCGGTGGCACGGGTGCCGGCACCCCACCAGATCCGCTGGCGCAGCCCGGGCGAGTGTGGCTCCAGCCGCAGCAGGCCCGGCGGGTTGGGGAACATCGGCGTCGGGTTGGGCGGAGCGAAGCCCTCGCCC
>CAZLJN010000212.1:0-4693 GCA_964559815.1 uncultured Propionibacteriaceae bacterium | reverse complement strand
AGCCGATTGAAGTGGGCAGCCTGCTCGACGCGCAGTTGTCCGAGCTGCTCGCCGAGCCCACCCAGATCACCCTGGCTCACGGCGACTTCCACCTGGGACAACTCGGCCACACCCCGCTGCGGCGCGCATGGAAGCTGCTGGACGTCGACGACTTCGGCACCGGCGATCCGTCCTGGGATCTGGCGAGTCCGGCGGCCTATTGGGCAGCAGGCCTCCTCGACGACGAGGCCTGGACGGAGTTTCTGGATGCCTACCGCCAGGCGGGCGGCCCGGCCGTCCCGGCCGATGGCGACCCGTGGCCGTCACTCAACCTGCCGGCGCAGGCCGCCATGGTGATCGCAGTCACTCAACATCTGCGGGCCGCCGGGTCGGTGGCCGGCGCCGAGTCGTTGCTGGTCGCCGCCCGCCGTCTGTGGAACCAGTCTTAGCTGGTTGGCGCGTCGAAACCCTTGGGCAGAGCCTGTCCGAACCTGGTTTCGACACGGACGCTGCGCGTCCTGCTCAACCAGCGGGAGTGGGTGGTGCGGCAAGCCCCACCATCGGGAGGCGGGTTGGGCCTGTCGAAGCCTGAACAGGGAGTGGCTCCGACAAGCCCAACCACGGGCGGATCACACGTCGGCCAGGGCCTCGGTGGGGGCCGCCTTGGCCGCGCGTCGTCCCGGCAGAACGGACGCGAGCGCGGCAGCCGCCATGGCGATGGCGATCATGCCGAGGGTCTGGGGCACGTCGACAGCGAAGATCGCGTGGTCGAAGCCGCCCGACTTCGCAGTGGCTTCGACCGCGAGCCAGCCGAAGAAGGCCCCGGCGACGATTCCGACTCCCACTCCCACGATGGTCACCTGCAACGCCTCGATGGTGAGCATGCCCCGCAGCGAGCGAGACTGCAGCCCCAGCGCCCGCAGCAGCGCCGACTCCCGTGAGCGTTCCAGCACCGACAACCCCAAGGTGTTACTCACCCCGATCAGCGCGATCAGCACGGCGAAGGCCAGCAAGGCGGTGGTGATCGCCAGCAAGATGTTCAACACCTGCTCATACAGCGCCGCCTCCGGCATCGATCCGCTGACCCGATCGGGAGACCCGGCGATGTCGGAGACCTGCACCATCAGGTCAACGGCCTTGCTGCGATCAGGAACCGACAGCCACATGACCGCGTTGGGAACTGGCGTGCCGAGCTTGGCCAGCGTCGCAGCGGAGACGACCGCCTCATCGCGTCCGGCCAGCCGACTGGGCCGGACCTTCAAGGTGAGCTCACCACGCGAGCCGGTCACCTTCACCGTCTTGCCGAGGTACTCGGCGGCGTAGTCGCTGATCCACAACTCGCTGTCGTCGACCTGGGCACTCACCCCGGTGACGGCGGCGATCTGCGAGTCGAAGCCGAGCAGGGTCATCTGGCCCTCGTTGCCCACCCCGGCGGAGATGGCGCTGAGCTGGACGCTCTGCGCCACGCCAGGAAGCGCGGCGAGCTTGCGGGCGGTCTCGGCAGGAATCGTCTGGACCGGCTCCCCGCCGGCCGCTCCCCAGGAGATCTGCAGATCGACCGGGAAATGCGTCTCCACCTGGTCCAGGACAGTGGCGCGCAGGCTGGCGGTCGCCACCTGCAAGGTCACCATCAAGCCGATGGCCAGCATCAGCGCCGTGGCGGTCGCAGTCGCCCGCCGCGGATTGCGCTCGGCATTGTTGGCGGCCAGCCGTGCCACCGGACCGAATCGTCGCACCAGCGCACCGGTCGCCCGCAGCAGACTCGGGACGAACAACGGGCCGCCGAACAGCACAGCCGAAGCGATCAACGCCCCCGCACCGATGGCGATCAGCAGCGCGTTCGATCCGCCGATGCTCAGTGCCAACGCGGCCGTCGCCCCGCCACCGATCAGCAGCAACCCGCACAGCAGGGCGCGCAACACCGACCAGGAGCGACGCTCGTCCGCGCCCATGGCCGGCTGCAGGGCCTCCAGCGGCATCACCTTGGTGCCGCGAATGACCGGCACCACCGCGGCCACCACGGTGGCCAGCACGCCGATGCCCAGAGCCAGAGCCAACTGCCACCACGGCAATGCCAGCCCCCAGAACAACGCCGTGCTCCAGGCCGTCAGACCGGCGGCCAGGCCGATGCCGAGCGCCAGCCCCAACAGTGCGCCGAGCAGACCCAGGATCGTGGCTTCGGCGAAGAACCGGGCGCGCACCTGTCCACCACTGGCACCGACCGCGCGCAGCAGGCCGATCTGCCGGCGGCGCTGGGCCAGCGTGATCGAGAAGGTGTTGGCGATGGTGATCATGCCGACCACCACGGCGACCGCGCCGAAGGCCCACAACACATTGGAGAAGACGTCGAAGTCGCCGGCCATCTTGGCCACCGCCTTGTCCCGGACGACCTGCCCGGGCTCGGCGACCACAGCCGAGTTCAGCGCCGCCAGCTTCGGCTTCAGCCCGGCGATCACCGTGGCCGCGTCCGTGCCCGGCGCGACCTTCACCGCCCATTGGGCGGCGCCGTCCGGGGTGGCTCCGGCCGAGCGCAGCAGAGCGTTGGAGGCATAGCCCGTCTTGACGAAGAAGTTGCTGGGTTCGTCGGTGAAGCCGACCACGGTCACGGGCTGCTCGCCGCCGGCCGCCCGCAACGGCTGGTTGAGTTGAGCGCCCAGCGCCCGACCTGTCGCCTCGCTCAGCACGATGTCGTTCGGACCCTCGGGCCAGTGACCGGCGGTGATCTTGGCCCACCGCAGCGGCTCGGGAGGAACGCCCACCAGCCCTAGCATCTGCGAGCCGAGACCTCCGGAGACGACGAGGGACGTGCGTAGCACCGGGGCGTAGGCCGCGATGCCCGACTGGCTCGCGAGGACGTCGCCGACGCCGGCGACCTCGACATCGGAGGGGATGGTGACCACGATGTCAGCGGCGGCGATGGCGACGTTGGTCGCCTTGCCCTGAGCCTGGCCCTCGGTGGCTACCAGGGTCGCCGAGCCGCCCAGGAACGCCACCGCGATGGCAATGGCGATCAAGGTGGAGACGAAGCGGCCCGGATGGTGCCGCACTTCGGAAAGCGCTTGCTGGAACATCAGGCGCCCAGCTTCGCCATCGCGCCCAGGATCTGCTCCGCGCTCGGCTGATCGAGGTCGTCGACGATGCGTCCGTCACTGAGCAGGACGGTGCGATCAGCGAACGCCGCCGCATTGGGATCATGGGTGACCATCACGATGGTCTGGCCCAGCTCGCGGCAGGTCTGACGCAGGTAACCCAGCAGGTCATGGCTGGCCCGGGAGTCGAGCGCGCCGGTGGGCTCGTCGGCGAACACCACCGCGGGCGAGGTCACCAGCGCGCGGGCGATGGCCACCCGCTGCTGCTGGCCACCAGACAACTGCGACGGCAGGTGCCGCAGCCGATCACCCAGCCGCAGTGACGACACCAGGCGAGCGAACAACTCGTGGTCGGGCTTGCGTCCGGCCAGGTCGAGGGGCAGCAGGATGTTCTGCTCGGCGGTGAGCGTGGGGAGCAGGTTGAACGCCTGGAAGATGAAGCCGACCGCATCGCGGCGGACCCGAGTTAACTGCCGATCGTTCAGGGTCGACAGGTTGTGCCCGCCGAGCATCACCAGCCCGGACGTGGGCCGATCGAGGCCGGCTAAGCAATGCATCAACGTCGACTTGCCCGACCCGGACGGCCCCATGATCGCGGTGAAGGAACCGGCGGCGAAAGCCACGTCCACGCCGTCGAGGGCACGGACTTCGGCCTCCCCGGTGCCGTAGAACTTCGAGAGTTGGTTGGCTGAGGCGATGGGCGCAGACAGCGCGCTCGCGGGCAGGGACATGGTCGCTCCACAGGTCGATGGGTTCTCCCCCGACGCCTGGCGAACATGTCGCAGGCGGGGTCATCGCCAGCCTAGGCAGCCCGGCGGGAGCGCCAATCGTCCACAGGGACGTCACAGGTCGTCCGTGAGGACGAGATTCAGTCGCCTCCGTCGAACCCGTCGAAGACGTCGCCGATGCCCTCGGCCAGGCCGTCCAACCCACTCAGGTCGGCGAAATCGGCGAAGTCGGTGGTCAGGCTGTCGAAGATCCCGAAGTCGGCGCTGAACAGGTCGAGGATCATCGCGGTCTGCATCATGTCGCCCAGCACCAGCCAGTCGAAGGCGTCCATTTCGCCGGCCGGGTCGGCCCGCAGCGCTTCGGTGAACACGCTGCGCCAGTGGTCGACGACCCCGAAGACCATGGCGTAGGGCAGGTAGCGGCTGAAGGTGTCGATGCCGACCTCGAACTTCAACTGTTCGGCCTCCGCGGTGGCGAGGTACTGCTTGAACCCCTCGCATTGGACGCGGACGGCGTAGCCCTCGGCGCTGAGCGGTTCGGGCAGGTTGCGGGTGATCCCGGTGAAGGCGGCGCCGCCGATGGCGATGCCGATCCCGATGAAGCCGGCGTTGAACCAGAACAGTGCGGCCACACCGGCCACGATCAGCAGCGGACCGGCCGAGCTGAGCGACCACGACGAGGCCGTGGCCAGGTGCCGCAGCCAGTGCCGGTCGGCGGCCTCACCCAGCAGCGTGTCGAAGGCCTGCTTCACGCCCGGCTGCTTGCGGAAGGCGGACAAGGTGGTGACCGGTCCCTCACCGAAGGCCGCGTCCAACAGCGCCTGCTCGGTGGGACTCAGCGGCTCCTTCGGCGGCTGCGGCGCGGCGTACAACTGCCAGTCGTAGGGCTTGGAGCCC
>CAZLJN010000211.1:0-4707 GCA_964559815.1 uncultured Propionibacteriaceae bacterium | reverse complement strand
TCATCGACGAGGAGCAGCGCTTCGGCGTCGAGCACAAGGAGGCGCTGAAGAAGCTTCGCCTGAATGTCGACGTGCTGGCGATGAGCGCCACCCCGATTCCGCGCACCCTGGAGATGGCGATCACCGGCATTCGTGAGATGAGTGTGATCACCACTCCGCCGGAGGAGCGTCACCCGGTGCTGACCTTCGCCGGACCGTACGACACCAATCAGGTGCGCGCGGCGATCCGGCGCGAACTGGCCCGTGAAGGTCAGGTCTTCTACATCCACAACCGGGTGCAGTCGATCGAGAAGACCGCCCAGCAGATCGCCGAGCTCGTCCCGGAGGCGCGGGTGGCGGTGGCCCACGGTCAAATGAACGAGCACACCCTCGAACAGGTCATGGTCGACTTCTGGGAGCGCCGTTTCGACGTGCTGGTGGCGACCACGATCATCGAGGCGGGCCTCGATATCTCCACGGCGAACACCTTGCTGATCGAGCGTGCCGACATGTTGGGGCTGGCCCAGCTTCACCAGCTCCGCGGACGGGTCGGACGCGGCCGCGACCGCGGCTACGCCTACTTCCTGTATCCGCCGGAGCGGCCGTTGACCGAGACCGCCCATGACCGGCTGGCCACGATGGCCGCGCACACCGATCTGGGTGCGGGTATGGCGATCGCGATGAAGGATCTGGAGATCCGCGGTGCAGGCAACCTGCTGGGCGGCGAGCAGTCCGGGCATATCGCCGAGGTCGGCTTCGATCTCTATCTGCGGCTGGTCGGAGAGGCGGTCGCCGAGTTCCGTGGTGAGGAGACCGAGCCGGAGCCGGAGATGCGGATCGAGCTACCGGTCGAGGCGCATCTGCCCAGTGACTACGTCGAATCCGAGCGGCTGCGGCTGGAGATGTACAAGCGCATCGCCGCCGTCGCTTCCGAGGCCGACATCGCTGCCGTCCGTGACGAGCTGACCGACCGCTATGGCCCGCTGCCGGCGCCGAGCGAGGCGTTGCTGGCGGTGGCCGACTTCCGGCTGCAGGCCCGGCGCCGCGGCGTCCATGAGGTGGTGCTGGCCGGGAACATGGTCCGCTTCGCACCCGCGCAGCTGCTCGACTCGCAGCAGATGCGGCTGGCCCGGCTGTACCCGGGCGCGCAATATCGCAAGGCCACCGAAGTGCTGTTGGTGCCGCGACCGACCACCCGTCCGATTGGTGGGGTGCCGATCGTCGATACCGAACTGCTGGCCTGGGCCACCAAGGTGCTCGACGACGTCTTCCCCCGGGCCGGGGCAGGCGCCTGAGCTTTCGCCGTTTGGTTCTTTCGTGGAAAGGGCCGGGCCGTGACTTTGTGAACGGCGTTCACGAGGCATAGCTTGTGGTGGTGGCGAAGGCTGTGGGCCGGGCGTTCCCGGCCCGGTGCCGGTGAGTCGGGAGGTTGCGCGTCATGAGATATGGGTGGGTGGCCGGTGTCGCCGTTCTTGTCGTCGTAGGGCTGTCCGCGTGCGGAGTGGGCCCGGTGCCAGCGGGCAACCCGCCGACACCGGGCGTCACGGTGAGTCCGTCCGGTGTCGAGACTGTGGCTCCGGTGACCGCGAAGCCGCGGATTGCTCAGGTTCTGGTTGACGAACCTGACATGGTGTATCAACGGCCCGAGCAGGTGTTGCTGGCACCGTCAACGTTCACTGTCGATGGTGATCGGGTGGTGGTCTCTGACACAGTGAACTGGGTGTTCGCGGTGTATCGCGGCTCAAAGCGGGTGGCGTCGATCCCCCGGCCGCCGGCGTCTTCGACGATCGATCTGGTGATCCGGGGCGATCTTTGGTACTTGCTGAGTCGCGATAATGAGGTCTTGGTGTATCGGTTGGCGCCTGGCGGCAAGCGCCTGGCTCACCAGAAGACGCTGAAGTTCGCACCGTCACAAGGAACCAGCACCGACGGCGATCGGGTGCAGCATTTCGGTGTGGACGGGGGCAACCTGTTCGTTGTCTCCCGCGACGGTGCCTGTATGCCGATCGAAGGTGCCTGCCCGTCAGTTGAGGTGAGTTCCGAAGACCGAAGTGACCGCTCGTTCCTCGTCAGGGACGGGTCGGTGCAGGCACTCATCGAGCTGAATCAACTCGTTGGCACCTACGACTGTTTCAAGACAACCGGCGTCGGCCTCTACTGTGACGTGATGGGCATGGGTGAGGGGCGGGCCAACAAACACCGATACCTGTACCAGTTCGGGGCTGATGGGCGCCTCGCCCACACCTACACGCTTCCGATGGCCGAGGATGATCTGCCGAAGCGGGATCTCGTTGTCGCGGACGGCAAGGTCTATTTGATGCTGAACACCACGAAGACGGCGAAGATCTTGCTGATCGCTCCCAATCCCTGACGGGCCGGGGGAGGGGTCGGTAGCGGGTGACGTTTCGCAGGCGGCGGGCTTGCGCCTGGCTGGCCACAGGCGGCAGGGTGCGTGCCGATGGCGCGTCGTGAACCTGGACAATCCCGGCGAAGAGGCGAGCCTCAGTCGAGGCGACGGGTAGGATCGCCGCGGCGGACGAACGACGGAAGCGAGTAGGCGATGAAGAAGACGGCGGTGAAGCTGGTGGCGGTGTTGGCCACGGCGATCCTTGCGTTGACCGGTTGCGCGAAGAACAGCCCGAACGTGGCGGCGACGGTCGGCGGGCAAGAGATCACGATCAGCCAGGTCGACGCCATCTCCAAGGCTGTCGCGGCCAAGTCTCCCGACACCCCGCAGTGGGGCAACTGGCGTCCCGCCGTGCTGCAGGTGATGGTTCAGGCCAAGCTGGCCAAGGCGGCCCAGCAGCTCGCCGGCATCACCATCTCCGACGTGCAGCGCCAACAGGTCTACGCCACCAACGAGTTCTACGCCGCGCTGGCGAACGATCCGGTCACGGCTCAGTTCATCGCCGACTTCGTCGACACCAACCTGGTGTTGACCGACCCCAAGGGTCAGCAGGCCATCGCCAAGGTGGTGCCGACGGTCATCGTGACCGTCAACCCGGTCTTCGGGCAGTGGGACCCCAACTCGGCCCAGCTGTCGGGCACATCCGGGTCGCTGTCGCGGTCGTTGTCCTGACCGACCCCATGTCGGACCAGCATCCCCAGCTGGAGCGGCTGGCAGCGGTGATGCACCGGCTGCGCCGCGAATGCCCCTGGGATGCGGCCCAGACGCACGAGTCCTTGGTGCACTACCTGGTCGAGGAGACCCTCGAAGTCGTCGAGGCGATCGAGGCGGGCAGCGACACCGATCTGCGCGAGGAGCTCGGCGACCTGCTGCTGCAGATCTACTTCCACTCCGAGATCGCCGCCGAGCAGGGGCGATTCGACCTGGAGCAGGTGGCGGCACAGATCAGCGACAAGCTCATCGCCCGGCATCCCTATGTGTTTGCCGACACCGCCGTGCCCGACGATCTGAACGCGTCCTGGGAGCGGGCGAAGGCGGCTGAAAAGGGGCGCGCATCGGTCTTGGACGGGATCCCGGAGCGGTTGTCGGCGTTGAGTCGGGCCAAGAAGATCCTGTCCCGGGCGGCCGATCACGGCCTGGCCATCCCGGTGTCGGAGCCGGTGGCGGTGCCTGAGACGGCCGACGAGGTGGGACGAGCGCTGATCGCCTTGGTGGCCCGCGCTCGTGACCTGGGGGTCGACGCGGAGCAGGCCGCGCGCGCCGCCGTCCGGGAGCTCGAAGAGCAGGTCCGCCGCACCGAATCGGGACTTTGATAGCACAATTGCCCGCGATCTGGACGAATGTGCCCGTCTGCGCTGGTCAGCCCATGGCGGGCAGTCATCGCCGGTAGGCTGGGCCCGATGACCTCCACCAGCTGAAAGGCAGACATCGTGGCAAGTATCGAATTCGTCGATGCGCGACAGATTCTTGATTCCCGGGGCAACCCGACCGTTGAGGTACAGGTGGTCCTCGACGATGGCTCCGAAGGCCGCGCCGCGGTCCCGTCCGGCGCCTCCACCGGTGCGTTCGAGGCCGTGGAACTGCGTGACGGCGATGCCGCGCACTACGGCGGCAAGGGCGTGCTGAAGGCCGTGGAAAACGTGATCGAGCAGATCGGTCCCGAGGTGCTCGGCATGGAAGCCGATGAGCAGCGCCTCCTCGACCAGGCCATGATCGAACTCGACGGCACCGACAACAAGGGCAAGCTGGGCGCCAACGCGATCCTGGGCGTGTCCCTGGCCGTGGCTCACGCCGCTGCCGAGTGCGCCGGCCTGCCGCTGTACCGCTACCTGGGCGGCCCGACCGCCAACCTGCTCCCGGTGCCGATGATGAACATCCTCAACGGTGGCTCCCACGCCGACTCCAACGTCGACATCCAGGAGTTCATGATCGCCCCGATCGGCGCGGCGACCTTCGCCGAGGCCCTCGAGATGGGCGCCGGTGTCTACCACGCGCTCAAGGCCGTGCTGAAGGGTCGTGGCCTGGCCACCGGCCTGGGTGACGAGGGCGGCTTCGCCCCCAACCTGGCCAGCAACGCCGAGGCGCTGGACCTGATCCTGGAAGCCATCGGCAACGCCGGCTACACCCCGGGCAAGGACGTTGCTCTGGCCCTCGACGTGGCTGCGTCGGAGTTCTACAACGAAGACGGCACCTACAACTTCGAAGGCGGCAAGAAGACCGCCGCCGAGATGAGCGCGTACTACGGCGAACTGGTGGCCAAGTACCCGCTGGTCTCCATCGAGGATCCGCTGAACGAGGACGAGTGGGACGGCTGGAAGACC
>CAZLJN010000210.1:0-4721 GCA_964559815.1 uncultured Propionibacteriaceae bacterium | reverse complement strand
GTGGGTGGGCGGGTCGGAACCTGGAGAGCTGGACCCGCCCAGCCGCGGACCATTCAACCGTTAATGCAACGCGATTGCAATAAGGGTGGTGGGTGTTGATGCCTCGGGTGTGCGGGTGGAGTTCCGCGGCGACAGTGCCTCGACCCACTAGGCTCAGAAACCGCTGTCCGTCGCGTGGAAGTGACCCCCATGAGCAAGATCGTGCCCGCCCCGGACGAACCCGGTTGTTACCTGGTCGTCAGTGGTGACACCGAGCA
Organism: uncultured Propionibacteriaceae bacterium; assembly: GCA_964559815.1. Taxonomy (GTDB): domain Bacteria; phylum Actinomycetota; class Actinomycetes; order Propionibacteriales; family Propionibacteriaceae; genus Propionicimonas. Next base: position 4,464 of record CAZLJN010000210.1, on the reverse strand, counting down.
GTCGTTCGTCGACCCGAACGACCCTTTGCGCCTGGAGTTCGAGTACGTCCAGCGGATCGCCGAGATTCTCGATGTCAGCGTGCTGGATCAGCCGCGCTCCGGACCGCTGCGGGTGGTGCACGTCGGCGGTGGTGGAATGACCATTCCGCGCTACATCCACGCGCGCCGTCCGGGGGTCTCCCAGACCGTGCTGGAGCCTGACGCCGAACTGATCGAGGACGTCCGCCGGATACTGCCCTTCCCGGGCCGGGGCAGCCTTCAGGTGCGCAATGTCGACGGCGCCGCCGGGATGGCGGCCATGCCCGGCGGCTGGGTGGACGTCCTGATCGTTGATGCCTTCGCCGGTGCTCAAGTGCCCCGTGAGCTGGTCACCACCGCCTTTTTCGCCGAAGCGGTGCGACTGCTGCGCAGCGAGGGCATCTTCATCATGAACGTCACCGACACCGCACCGTTCGACTGGACCAAGCGGGCCCTGGCCGGTCTGGTCCGCTACTCGCCCAACGTCGGAGTGATCGCGGAGGTGCCGGTGTGGAAGGGTCGCCGCTTCGGCAACCTGATCTTCGTGGCCGGCTCTGAGATTCCGGTTCCGGCGCTGTCGCGGCGGCTGGCATCGGCGGCTTTCCCGCACCGGATGATCGGCGGCGAAGCCCTGCTGGAGTGGATCGGCGCGGCCTTGCCCTTCACCCGGCAGGATGCCGAGGAGTCGCCAGAACCCAACTGGGGCAAGACCTGGTTCGGGCCGCGTCACCACAAGGACGAGCCGCAGGACGACCTCGACGACTGAGCCGGTGATGGATGCGGCCTCGGCATGCAATAGCGTGCTGCCATGACCGCTCGCACCGCTCTCATCGAACAGATCTCCGCCCTGGCCGTCGTCCGCGGACGCGTGACCCTGGCTTCTGGCAAGGAGGCCGACTACTACGTCGACCTGCGCCGGGTCACTTTGGACGGGGTGGCCGCACCGCTGGTCGGTGAGGTGATGACCGATCTGGTCGCCGATCTGGAGTTCGACGCGGTCGGCGGGCTCACCCTGGGCGCCGATCCGGTGGCGGTGGCGATGCTGCATCACGCGGCCCACGCTGGCGGACGACTGGACGCGTTCGTGGTGCGCAAGGAGTCGAAGGCTCATGGCCTGCAGCGGCGGATCGAAGGCACCGAGGTGGCCGGACGCAAAGTGCTGGTGGTCGAGGACACCTCCACCACCGGTGGCTCGGTGATGACCGCGGTCGAGGCCGTCCGGGAGGCGGGCGCCGAGGTGGTGGCGGTAGCGGTGATCGTCGATCGCAACACCGGTGCCAAGGAACTGATCGAGGCCACCGGGGTGCCGTACCGGTACGCGGTCGGACTGGACGATCTCGGCCTGGCCTGATGCGCCCGGGTTTTTGATCCACCCCACTGCCTGGGGCTGCACGTTAGGCTGGGTCGGAACCGGCCGCGGCGGCCGGTGTCGGTCGACGGTGATGGGAGCCTGACATGCTCTGGTTTTTCTTGATTCTGCTGGTCATTGTGATCGGCCTGGGGCTGTATGCGGTGAGCCTGTACAACGGCTTCGTCCGGTCGCGGAACCTGATCCAGGAGTCCTGGCGGCAGATCGATGTCGAACTGAACCGGCGCTACGACCTGATCCCGAACCTGGTCGAGACGGTGCGCGCCTACGCCGCCCACGAGCGCAACTCGCTGGAGAACGTGACCCGGCTGCGCAACCAGGCCGCCGCACTGGCCGGCCAGGGTGGTGCGTCGGCCGAGCGGGCCCAGGCCGAAGAGGCGCTGAGCGGCGCCGTGCGTGGCCTGATGGTGAGCGTCGAGGCCTACCCCGATCTGAAGAGCAATGTGAACTTCCTCGAACTGCAGCGTGAGCTGACCGCCACCGAAGACCGGATCGCTGCGGGACGTCGCTTCTACAACGCCAACGTGCGCAACTACAACACCCAGGTGGAGTCGTTCCCGTCGGTGCTGGTGGCCAACATGTTCAAGTTCGAGAAGGCCACCTACTTCGAAGTCAACGATCAAGCCGTGCGTCAGGCCCCGCAGGTGAGCTTCGGTGAGATCAGCCAGCGTCCGGCCGGCACGGCCGAGCCGACGAACGCGCAGCTGACCGCCGGCACCGCGCCGTCCGGTATGCCGAACCCGCTGGCCTACGACCAGGGCACCCCCGGCGCCCCGGCCCCGGCAGCTTCGAAGCCCCGGCTCCGGCGCCGACTTTCCAGCAGCCGCCGGCCGCCCCGCCGCAGTCGTTCGGTCAGCCGCCGGCCGATCCGCCGACCTACACCCCGCCGCAGCAGTGACGTGAAGAAGCCCCCGGGAGTTGCTCCCGGGGGCTTCTTGCTGGGCGGACGCGTGGGTGGGGTCGTTCAGCGGTGCTGCAGATCGGTGGTCGTGCTCCAGTGATGCGGTTCGGTGAGGAGGCCGGTAACCGTCCGCCGCTGGTACTTCGCCTCCAGCGAGGTTCCGACCCGATCGGTCACCTCCGTTGGAACCGCAGTGGTCACTCGGCGATCGGTGACGATGTCGCGGCGTTCCACCACCCCATCAGGTCCGGTCATGGTCATGGCCAATACCTGAGAGTCCTGCGGATCGAAGTAGACCGAGGTGGTCATCCACAGCGGACTTCCCGAACCCAGGGTGGCCCGTTGGCCGGAATGTGTGACCGTGATCGCGCTGCGACCGAGGGGGTCGGTGGCCCCATCGGCAATGACGGTGTGACTGAGTCCACTCATCATGGTGATGATCGCTGTGCGTGTGGTTCCCGAGGTGACGCTGGTCGCCAGCCACTCGGCGGCTGCCTCGAAGACGGCGTTGTCGTCGTCCTTGGTGGTGCCTTCGCTGCCCGTGCCGTGCAGGAATGCCTGCCGGATTGCCTGCGGGTCGCTGGGGACGTCTTGGTCCTGCAGAGTGACGTAGGTGTCCCGGCTGAGTTGCATGATCAGTCCGCGGCCCTTCTTCGAGGCCCACAGTAACTCGCCGTTGTTGCGCCAGTAGGTGGCGGTGCTGCTGCGCCCCATGGCGTGGGAGTACGGATCGGATGAGATGACCGTCTGGGCGAAACTGCCTGACGGCAACGTGGGAAGGTTCTTGACCGAGGCCAGGAGGTGATCGGCGGCGGCAGCTGGTACCGGAGCCACCGGTGAGGTGGACGGCACGGTGAGGGGAACGGCGATCACGACTGCTACGACGGCAATGGCCGATGCTGCGATCAGCGTCCAACGTCTCGTCGCCGTGCTGCGACCTGAGGGTGAGGGCGCGGCGGATCGCGCATCGGCCAGCACGCGGGTGAGCACCTGGCTGCTGCGGGAAGGGGTCCACGCCTCCACGGACTCAGGCGCGGGCCGGCTGGCGGCCACGATGTCGACGATGCGTTCTTCGGTAGGAGTCGGGGACATGTCAGTTCTTTTCCGTGACAGTCAGCAGGGTGTGCGGAGTGCGGTCGGTCTCGGTGAGATGAGCGGCCAACCGCCGGCGCGCGCGGCTCAGCCGGGCACGTGCCGCGACGGCGGAGCAGTCCAGTGCGGTGGCCAATCCAGCGGTGTCGAGTCCGTCCCAGCCGGTGAGAAGAAGGACCTCCCGATCGGCAGCAGGGAGCCGTTCGAGTGCCCGCAGCAGATCGGTTCGCTCCACCGCGGCGCCCGAGGAGTCGGGGGCGGTGGCCTGGTTCAACCCGGCAATCTCAGCGGCCAGGCGCTGGCGTCGTCCGCGTGATCGCCCGTGGTTTCCCAGCACCTTGCGGGCAGTTCCGAGCAGCCACGGTAGCGGCTCGGGCGGGAGTTGATCGAAGTGCCGCCACGCGGCGAGGTAGACCTCGGCGATCAGATCGTCGCGGTCGGACTCGTCGGCGTAACGCCGGACGAAGGCGTACACCCGCCGACTGGTGTCGTGATAGCAGCGGCGGAAGTCGTCTCCTGGTGGGTGCTCCATGACCAGGTAGTGTCCGCACCGCGTCCGTTGTGACTGGTGAGGCTCAGCTTTCTTCGGCGGCTTTCGCGCGGCGGCGGGCCAGCAGGGCCTCGACCGCCATCGGGACGACCGAGACCAGCACGATCGCCACCAGGACGGCGTCGATGTTGTTCTTGATGAAGCCGATCTGGCCCAGGAAGAAGCCGAGCAAGGTGACGCCGATCGCCCACACCACTGCGCCGATGCCGGTCCAGGTAATGAAGGTGCGGAAGCTCATGCCGGCGGCACCGGCCACCATGGTGACGAAGGTGCGCACGAACGGCACGAAGCGTCCCAGCACCAGGGCTTTGGAGCCGTAGCGCTCGAAGAACTCATGGGTTTGGTCGAGGTGCTTTTGGGAGAAGACCTTGCCGATGAAGCCGGAGCGCGGCTTGAACAGCCACGGTGAAATGGTCTTACCCACCCAGTATCCGGCGACATTTCCTAGCACGGCGGCCACCAGCAGGATGGCGGTCGAGATCGCCAGCACCGCCGGCTTGCCGAGGTCGCCGAAACGGATGATCGGGGCGTCGT
>CAZLJN010000209.1:0-4728 GCA_964559815.1 uncultured Propionibacteriaceae bacterium | reverse complement strand
TTGCCGCCGGCGGAGACCGCGGTGACCCCGGTGAGACCGGTCACTGTGACCGGTGCGGTCGCGTTGGTGGTGTTGCCGTTTCCGAGCTGGCCGGCGTTGTTGTAGCCCCAGCACACCAAGGAGCCATCGGAGATGATCGCGCAAGTGTGGTTCGCCGAGGAGTTGATCGCGGTGACGCCGCTGCTCAGCCCGCTGACGCCGACCGGCGTGGAGCTGTCGGTGGTGCCGCCGTTGCCGAGCTGGCCGTAGTTGTTGCGGCCCCAACACTTCACGGCGCCGGCGTCAGTCAGCGCGCACACATGGGTGCCGCCGCCAGTGATCGCGGTGACGCCGCTGCTCAGCCCGCTGACGCCGACCGGCGTGGAGGCGTCGGTGGTGCTGCCGTCGCCGAGTTGGCCGTAGTTGTTGCGTCCCCAGCACGAGACCCCGCCGCTCGCGGAGAGCGCGCAGTTGGAGTAGTCGGCGCCGGTGATGACGGCTGCGTCGGAGATCCCGACGACCTGCAACGCCTCCGGCTGGAGGAACCCGCCGCCGTCACCCAACTGGCTGTAGTTGTCATTGCCCCAGCAGGCGATGCCGGAGCCCGCGATCGCGCAGGTGTGGTCGGTGCCCGACGCCAGGGTGGTGACCCCGCTGGAGAGCGTGTCGACGCCTACCGGAGTGGAGGAGTTGGCGGTGTCGGCGTTGCCCAGCTGGCCGAGGTTGTTACGTCCCCAACAGCTCACGCCGCCGGTGCTGGCCAGTGCGCAGCTGTGGGAGGTTCCCGTGCTCACCGACACCACGCCGGCGCTCAGGCCGCTGACGGCCACCGGGGTGGCGTTACTGGTGGTGGTCCCGTCGCCGAGTTCGCCGTAGGTGTTGCTGCCCCAGCAGGTGACGGCGCCGGCCGAGGTCACCGCGCAGCTGTGGTTTCCTCGCGCGCTGACCATGGCGATTCCGCTGTCGAGATTGGTGACGGCCCGCGGCGAGGAGAGCAGCGTCCATGCGGTGGAGATGCCAACCTGGCCGGCGCTGTTGCTGCCCCAGCACCACGCGCCGGAGTACTTCACCGCGCAGGTGTGCTCGCCGCCTGCGGCCAGCGAGGTGACGCCGGCGTTGATGTCGGTCACCGCGACCGGCACCTTGCGGTTGGCCGTCGAGCTGTTACCCAGTTGCCCCTTGTCGCCCTTGCCCCAGCAGCGCACCGTGCCGTCGCTGATCAGCGCGCAGGCATGGTTGGTGCCGGTGGCGATGGCGGTGACACCGCTGGTCAGACCGGAGACGGTGACCGGGATCTTGCTGCTGGTGTTGGACGGGTCGTTGTTGCCGAGTTGGCCGGACATGTTGTAGCCCCAGCACTTGGCCTCACCGGCGGTGGTGACCGCACAACTGAATCCGCTGCCGTTGGCCACGGCCTGGACGCCGCTGCTCAGCCCGAAGACCGCCACGGGGGTCTTGCTGTCGTTCAGAGTCTCATTGCCCAGCTGGCCGTAGTTGTTGCGGCCCCAGCAGACCACGCCGCCATCACCGTTCACCGCGCAGCTGTGGTCCTCGCCGGCGGCCAGGCTGGTGAAGGAGATCGCCGTCAGCTTCAACCCCAGGGTGCTGCTGTCGGTCGCACCCAGGCTGTCGGTGACGGTGACGGGAAGGTCGAAGTTGCCGGAGACCGTCGGCGTGCCCGAGAGGGTGCCGCTCGCGCTCAGGGCCAAGCCGTCAGGCAGGTCGGTGGCGCCCCAGGTGTAGGGCGCGGTGCCGCCGGTGGCGGTGAGGGTGGTGGAGTACGCGATGCCCTTGCGGCCCTCCGGCAGCGAGGTCGTGGCCACCTCCAGTGGATCGGTCACGGCGAGGACGAAGTCCTTCGAGGTGGACTTCGAGTTGGTGTCGGTCACCGTGAGCGTCAGTTCGTGTTCGCCGGTTTCGGTGGGGGTGCCGGCGAGAATGCCATCGTCGGTGACGGCCATCCCGGCGGGCACATTCGTCGCCGACCAGGTGAAGACCTCGCTGCCGCCGGTGGCCGAGAGGGCGGTCTCATAGGCGACGCCACGCACGCCGGAGTCCAAGGAGGCGGTGGTGATCTCTACCGCGGCGACGACGACGATCTCCAGATCGGTGCTGGCAGTGAGCCCCGTGGCGTCCACGGCCGACAGATGCGCGACGTAGGTGCCCAGCGTGGTGGGCTTGCCGGTGAGTCGGCCATCGGCAGAGATCACGATTCCGTCCGGCAGGCCGGTGGCCTCCCATTGGTAGGGGGCGGTGCCACCGGCTGCGAGCAGGATGGCGTTGAACTGCTCGTTCGTCGGCGCCACCGTGGGTGTCGTCACCGTGATGGACAACGTCGACATGCCGGTCGTGCTGGTCAGGGTGGAGGCGGCGGACGTCGCGGTTGCCGCACCATTGGCGGGCAGGGCGACCACTCGGTAGCTGAAGGTGCCCGCCTCCAGCGGGGTGTAGCTCAGGGCCGCCGCACCGGCCGCATCCTGGGTGCCGGTTGCCACGGTCTGCCACTGCTCGCCGGCGAAGCGCTGCAGCTGAACCTCACGTCCGGGCCGGGCCGGGGCGAACGTGGCCGTGGCTTCGAACGCCTCGCCGATGCCCGCTGTCGGCGGCAGCGCGAGGGTGGCGGTTTGATCCTGGGTGCTGACCCGGAAGGTCTTGGTCGTGACCGCGGACTGACGGCGCTTCTTCACGGTGGCTTTCGGTGCCCAGACGCGCAGACTCGCCGTGGCGGTGATCGAGGCGGTGAAGGTGTAACTGCCGGAGCGGGAGGTCTTGGTCTTGGCGATGGTGACCCAGTGGCTGCCGTCCTTGCGCTGCAACGAGACCGGACGCGGGCCGGGGCGACGCAGTGAGTCGGCGACGGTGAACGTCTCGCCGGACATGGGGGTGTTCGGGGTCACCCGCACCGGACGCAGAGTGGTGGACTTGGTCACGATCTGCCGATAACTGTGCTTGCCGGACCGAAATGCGGGGGCGATGACGCGCAACTGGGCGGAAGTGGAGTTCACGGTCACCGCAACGGAGTAGGCACCTTTGCCGGTGGTGGTTCCCGAGGCGATGGACGTCCACTTCTTCCCGAGCTTCTGCTGAACCTGAATCGGGCGCGACACCTTCGTCGGCAGGCGTCCGGACATGGTGAAGGTGGTCCCGAGGACCGGCTGGCTGGTGGCGCGAGGTGCCGCGGGAGGTGCCGCCTGTGCTATTCCGACGTCGGTGGTGAATCCGAAGCTGACGATCAACGCTGCAGACGCCATGAGGGCACACAACTTGCGCACAGCACTACTCCTTTGTGAGTGGGTCATCCGTACCGAATTGAATGAGCCGGAAACCAGCCAATCAGTCCTCATGTGAGGAAATAAGTACCCGGCGGAGTGACAAGCGGATGTGAGCGGTGAGCCTACTTTTCGCCCAGAAAGCGTTCGAAGAGTCGTTTCAGATCAGCGGGCAAAGACGTTTCGGCTAGCTCATATGTCACTGTGTCGGCGCAGTGGATGGTGTAAATGAACGCATCGGGATGGTGGGGGGCGTCGTTGGCCAGCGCGGGAAGAACCTCGCTGCTGAGGAGCCCGCGCCACGCGCGGCGCTGGGTGCTGGGCAGGGCGGCCAGGGTGGTGTGCCGCTGCTGAGGCAGGCCGGTGAATCCACCGCTGCGCCGCACGGTGAGTGGAGTGTCCGGGCTGAGCGGGGCTGCCTGAGGGCGGGCGCCGTCCGGGCTGACCCCGACGGTGCGCCAGGCAGTGTCCACTGCGTGGGCTTCCGCCGAGCCCGGGCCGTAGCGTCGGGTCGCCACAGCGCCGCACACAGTGGCGAACGTGAGGAAATCGCAGCCAGGCTTGATCGCAGAGTCGGTCATCGCGCCGTACCAGATTTCGCCGGCCCGCTCCCAGGCGTGGCCGCCGAGGGAGGTGGCGACCAGGGCGAACGCGCGGTTGGGAATGCCGGAGTTGTAATGCACCCCGCCGTTGTCATCGCTGGTGACCACGAAATCGGCCATGGTCGCCGGCTGCGGATCCTTGCCCAGTCGAGGATCGTCGTAGGCGGTGCCGGGATGCAGCATGTTGCGCAGCCCCACACCCTTCACGCCCGGCAGCAGCAGGTCGCCGCCGATCAGCCAGTCGGACTCGGCAGCGGTCTGGCGCAGGCGGTATTGCGCCACCAGGATGCCGAACACGTCGGCCAGCGACTCGTTCAGCGCCCCCGACTGGCCGGAGTAGATCAGCGCGGCGGTGCGCTCGATCACGCCGTGGGTGAGCTCATGGCCGATCACGTCCAGGCTGGCGGTGAAGCGTCCGAAGATCTCGCCGTCACCATCACCGAAGACCATCCGAGTGCCGTTCCAGAAGGCGTTCTGATACGCCTGGCCGTAATGGACGGTGCCCAGCAGGCGCGCCCCGGCCCCGTCGATGGAGTTACGGCCGAACACGTCGTGAAACAGCGCCCAGGTCGCCCCGAAACCGTCGTAGGCCTCATCGACGGCCGCATCGCCGGTGGCCGGCTGGCCCTCGTCGCGGACCTTCTTGCCGGGCAGGCGCTCGACATTGCCGGCGCTGGAGATCAGCCGCGACGGCGCCTCCGGAACCGGCATCAAGGTGCGCACGGAAGGGATGCGTCCGGCGGCTCGATACCTGCGCTGGCGCTGATCGCGGGTGAGGGTGTCCAACGCGGCGGGCGCCTGTGGCTCGTCGGTGTGGGCCAGGTGCCGCAGCAGGTAGGGCGGGACGATGCCGCGCAGCGGCGGGTACGGGGTGGGGT
>CAZLJN010000208.1:0-4731 GCA_964559815.1 uncultured Propionibacteriaceae bacterium | reverse complement strand
ACAACGACTCCACCGAGGCCGTCGCGTCCGCGCTCCAGCGGGCGGCTGCGGAGGGCTGCACCGTCCTCGTGGCGACCCATGACGACCGGGTCGTCCGGCACTGCTCGGCCACGGTGAACCTGTGATCCGCCCGCTCGCCCTGCTGCGGGAGTCCTGGGCGACCGTGCTCGCGCACCGCTCGCACTCGCTGATCACCGGCGGAATGGTGGCACTGGTGATGGCGGCGACGATCGTGATGATCGGTCAGTCGCACCACCAGAACCAGGCCGTGGTGGACAGCTTCAACCGTCCGGAGCTGCGCACGGTGGTGCTCACCGACACCAACCACGCAGGTTCCCTGGACTGGGCGCAGCCCGATCGTCTGCGCAGTCTCTCCAGCCTGAGCACGGCCTGGGCCGCTGGCGAGGCGTTCGACGTGCACAACCCGGCGTTCGCCGCCGGCGGCCGCGTGTCGGCACGCATGATCGGACCCGCGTGGGACCGGCTGCCGGTGACGCTGTTGTCCGGCCGCTACCCGAACGGCCCCGGCGAGGCGCTCGTCGACAGCGCCAGCGCCGCTGCTCTCGGACTGGACGCGACCGGCGGAGCGGTCGAATCCGACGGCCTGCGCAGCTGGGCCGTCGTCGGCCTTTATCGGCCCGATTACGACGGCGCCCCCAGCGCCGTCCTGGTGCCGGCGACCGCGGACGCCACCGCGCACAGCGTCTCCGCCCTGGTGGCGGACAGCGCGCTCGTGGCGGGTGCGGTGCCCGACATCGTGGCCGTCGTCGGCGACGTGAATTTGCGCGTGGACGTCGCCGCAGCCCTCGGTGATCTGGGCCAGACGGTGATCCGCGACGTGAGCGACCGGACCGCAGAGACCATCGTCGCGGCTCTGGGCGTGAGCCTGCTCGTCGTCGCGCTGCTGTCGCTGCTGATGGTGCGCACCCGCCTCGCCGAGTTCGGACGCCGCCGGGCCCTCGGGTGCTCCCGGCCGGCCGTGATGGCGCTGGTGCTACTCCAGGGCATGGGCGTGATCGTTCCGGCCGCGGTCGGTGGCGCGCTGCTCGGCCTTGCGGTGGACGCGCTTGTGTTCGGCTACCTGGTGCCGCCGGCGGTGCCGGCGTGGGTACTGGCCGCGATGCTGCTCGGTAGCGGAGTAGCCCAGGTGCCGTCCGCCGCGGTCGCAGCCCTGCGTGACCCCGTCCTGGTGTTGCGGACGCCCTGAGCGGCCGCGATCGACGCCCCCCAAACCGACAAGAGATAGGATTCACCCATGTCCACCACCCCCCTGCGACGCGCCCTCGGCGTGGTCGCCGTCCTGGTCGCCACCACGGCGGTCGGCACCGGCTGCGTCGCCACCGTCGGCTCCGGAGAGCAGCCCAAAGTGGAACTCACCTGCCCGCGACACGAGATCATGGTCGCGCTGACCAACACCAGTACGTCCGGCCACCGTTACACGGTGACCGTCGACGTGGGGCACGACGGCATGCAGGAGGACGTCCTGCTCTCCTCCGAACTGGTCCCGGCCGGCGGGCACGCCGAACTCACCCAGACCGTCCTCACCGAGGAGCCGATCACCTGCAAGCTCAAGGGCGTGCAGGCGTTCGCCGGGTAGGCCCACCACCCCGTACCGCCACCTACTACGGACGGGCGGAGGGTTCAGCTCTCGTCCAGGCCGATGAAGCGGCGGAACGCGGGGACACCCTCGACCCGGATCGGGGCTCCGCGCACAAGGGTCTGCGGGGTGAGCAGCCACTCCTGGCTGGGGTGCCATTCGCCGGGGCGCCGGGTCTTCCGGAAGGTGCCGTTGGGCTGGTAGCCGACCTTGCGGCTGACCGCATTGGATGCCGGGTTGTCGGCGTAGGCGGCCGAGGTGATCTCCTCGGCGTCGAGGTGGTCGAACACGAACGCGCAGATGGCCTGGCGCATCGCCGTCCCGATGCCGTGGCCGTGGTAGCGGCGCGACAGCCACGAGCCGGTCTCGCCGGTGCGGGTCACCAGGTAGTCGCTGGTGAAGAACCCCTGCACGCCGATCAGTTCGCCGGCGTGCTCGACCGCGAAATCCAGGTTCCACTTCTCGCGCTTCCAGTTCGCGCGCACGCCCCAGATGTATTGGACGTAGTTCGTCGGCAGTTCCGCCGGCGGTGCGTCAGTCCAGGGGAACGCGAAGGGCATCGCCTCCGGGGCGTGGATGCCGTCGAGTGCCAACTCGATCAGCCGCGGCAGCACCTCATCATCGATCGGACGCAGTACCAGCGGCCCCGCCTCGATCCGCAGTCCGAATGGGGGCCACGCGGTGATCAAGTCCATGAATCCACCCTAGGGCTGCAACGATTTGCCCTCGCAACGCGCCGCGCTGGCCCGACACGCGGGCCATCTCAGCGATCGAGGGCGTTTGGTTGCAGCGGGGTCGGCAGGCCGCCCACCGGTCGCGTGCAACGAAATGCACCCGATTCGTGAGATGTGCGGCGTGTTGGGCGGCCAGCGGCCTGATTGGGGGCGTTTGGTTGCAGCTCTGAGCGGGCCGGGGCCCGCGATGGAGGCGGGCGCCGGCTTACTGCGCCAGTCCGTAGAGCCGATCGCCGGCGTCACCCAGGCCGGGCACGATGTAGCCGACCTCGTTGAGGCGCTCATCGAGCGCGGCACACACCAGGGTGCACGGCACCCCGATCGGGTCCACCAGCTCGCGCATCTTCTCCACACCTTCGGGTGCGGCGATCAAGCAGATGCAGGTGATGTGGTCCGCACCGCGGTCTACCAGGAACTGCACCGTGCCCCCGAGCGAGCCACCAGTGGCCAGCATCGGGTCCAGCACGTAGCACTGGCGTCCGGACAGGTCCTTGGGCAGACGTTCGGCGTAGGTGAACGGCTGCAGGGTCTCCTCATCGCGGACCATGCCGACGAAGCCCACCTCGGCGGTCGGCATCAGCCGCATCATGCCTTCGAGCATGCCCAGCCCGGCGCGCAGGATCGGCACCACCAGCGGCCGCGGACGGCTCAACTCGACGCCGGTGGTGGTGGTGATCGGCGTGACCACCTCGACGGGCTCGACCCGCACCTCGCGGGTGGCCTCATAGGCGAGCAGGGTGACGAGCTCTTCGACGAGCTGACGGAAGGTGGCGCTGGCCGTGTTGATGTCACGCAGCAGGCTCACCTTGTGAGCGACCAAGGGGTGTTCGATAACGCGAAGTTCCACACCGCTACCTTCGCACACCGCCGCCGGGTGGGAACACATGCCCGGACTGTGCCCAGGCATCGATTGTCTGAGACTATGGACGGGCACGGCCAGTTGAGGAGGTAGCGGTGAACGCTTCAGAGGACATTGAGTTCGAGATGCCCAACCGCGGCGACGATCGTCCCGGGTTGGACGACCTCGACGACGAACTGGACGAGGTGGAAGCCGAGGACGTCGACGACGAGGAAGACGACGACTACCCCGAAGATGCCACCGAGGACGATATCGACCTGGTGATCGCGCTCTACCGCGAGGATGGCCAGCCGGTCGCGCTGCCGCTGGATCTCGATCTTGCCAACGATCTCGACGGCCTGATCACCCAGCTGCGCCGGATCCCCGGCGACGCGGGCGCGGTCGGCTTCGTGTCGGTGGCCGATGAGGTGTTCGTGATCGTCCGAGTGCGCGGCAAGCACGTCCAGGTGTTCTGCTCCGATGCGCTGGCGGCCGACGAATGGCCGATCGCTCACGACGTGGTCGACTTCCTCGACGACGAGGTGATCGATGACTCCGACGAGGGCTACCCGGTCGGCGACTCCGACATTCTGGCCGACGCCGGCATGCCGGACTTCGAGCTGGAGGCCATGGCCGAGGACTACGACCACGACTCCACCGCACTGCTGGAGTTGATCGCCAAGAAGATCGGCTTCGCCGCGGTGTACACCAAGGCCGTAGCCAGCTTCGAGTGAACCGCTGGCAACCGGCCATCGAGGCCGCGCTCGCTGAGGCGCGGCTGGCTGGCGCGCACGGCGACGTCCCGATCGGTGCGGTGATCCTCGATGCCGACGGACGTACGGTGGCGGTCGGTCACAACGAGCGGGAACTCCATCACGACCCGACCGCGCATGCCGAGGTGGTCGCGATCCGCCGTGCTGCCGAGGCCCTCGGCTCCTGGCATCTGGACGGCTGCACCTTGGTGGTCACCCTGGAGCCGTGCACGATGTGCGCCGGAGCGATCGTGGCGGCCCGCCTCGCCCGCCTGGTCTTCGGCGCCTACGACCCCAAGGCCGGCGCGGTGGCGTCGCTGTGGGACGTGGTGCGTGACCCGCGGCTGAACCACCGGCCCGACGTGGTCGGCGGCATCGCCGAGGACGAATGCGGCCGCGTGATCGCCGACTTCTTCGCCGACCGCCGCTGAACCTCCCGCACCGATCCTTGACGCAGGCGCCCGGATTGGCGGCACCCGGCCACAGCTAGCTAGAATCGCCGACGGTGGCGTGTCTGAGCGGCCGAAAGAGCGCGCCTCGAAAGCGCGTGAGGGGCAACCCTCCGAGGGTTCAAATCCCTCCGCCACCGCCAAACAGCCGAAGCGCCGTCCCGACCGCGGGGCGGCGCTTCGGCGTTGAGTGGGCGTCGCCGCCGTTCACAGGCCGGGGATTTCGTTCACCGCACGCCGCTGTGCTGAACGAAGGTGCGTAGGTCCTCCCCTTCCCGAGCCAGGCACGAGCGGGCAAGCTGGGACCCAGCCCGCCCTACACCTGCGTCTCAAAGGAGAGCCTCGTGAAGAAACTCATCAA
>CAZLJN010000207.1:0-4735 GCA_964559815.1 uncultured Propionibacteriaceae bacterium | reverse complement strand
GCACTGACATGGACATCATCGTGATCGGGGCCGGCATCGGCGGCCTGACTGCGGCGAACGCTCTGGCCCGGGACGGGCACGCGGTGCGCCTCTATGAACGCAGCGCCGCCTTCGAACCCGTCGGTGCCGGACTCGTCCTGGCGGCCAACGCGGTGCGCGTCCTGGACTCACTCGGAGTCAGCCTGGCCGGAGAGGGCCAGCAGGTGCGCGCAATGGAGGTGCGCACCACGGACGGCTCGCTGCTGTCGGCGCTGTCGACAGCCCGGCTGGCCCGCCAGCACGGTCCCAGCTACGGCATCAGCCGTGCCCGCACCCACGAGCTGCTGGCCGAGGCCCTTCCCGGCAGCGTCGAGGTGAACCTCGGTGCACCAGTGGTATCGATTGCCGAAACCCGGGGCCGGGTGTGGGTCCGCACGCAGGCGGGGGAGTGCTCCGCCGACGCCGTGGTGGCCGCCGACGGCATCCGTTCCGCGGTGCGCGGCCAACTCCCCAGCGGCCCGGGTCGGCTGCGCTACACCGGCACCACCTGCTGGCGCGGCATGATCGACTACGACGCCGGCGAGGTCGCCACCGAGGCCTGGGGTGGCCGCACCCGTGTCGGTGTGGTGCCGATCGCTCCCGGGCGGGCCTACTACTACCTGGTGGCGGACGCGGTCGCCGGCCAACCCGGTCCGACCAGCCTGGCCGACGTCACCGCGATGTTCGCCGGTTACGGCGGAGTGGCCGGTGAGTTGATCAGCCTGCTGACCGCCGCGCCGCCGCTGCATCACGACCTGTTCGAGCTCGATCGTCCGGTGTGGGGAAGCGGACGCGTCCTGCTGCTCGGCGACGCCGCGCACTCGATGACGCCCAACCAGGGACAAGGCGCCGTGATGGCCATCGAGGATGCGAAGGCCGCCATGCTCGCCGTGCGTCCGGGGGCGGATGGGGCCCTTCAGCGCTACACCACCATGCGGCACCGGCGGGTGCGCAAGGTGCAACTCGACTCCCGCAGGATCGGCCAGGTGGCCCATTGGCACAACCCGGTGGCGATGGGCGTTCGGAACGCGGCGATGCGATTGACGCCGGCGTCGGCCGGTGACCGGGTGCTGGCGAGCCTGGTGGCTCCCGGCGTGGCATTGGCGGGCATCCGATGAAGCGGCGGCTGCTCGGCGCCCGGATCGCGGGCTGGGCGCTGGTCGTGCTGGGCTGTGGGCATCTGGCCACAGTGGCCGCCGACGGCGGGCGTCCGGTCGATGCCGCGACCGCCGAGGCGATGGCGTCGCTGGGCCGGGCCACCGTGGCCATGCCCGGACCTGCGCACACCCTGGCCGACCTGTTTTGGGGCTACAGCCTGCTGATGGGGCTGATGGTGATCGCGTTCGGCGCCGCAATCGTCGTGGTGGCGCGGCGAGTGAGTGATCTTCGTCCGTTGCTGGCGGTGACTGCGATCGGCGCGGCCACCGGGTTGGGATTGTCGGTGTGGCTGATGCCGCTGCCGCCGATCATCGGGCTGTCCGTCGCCCTGATCGGGGCATCGTGGGGGCTGACCGGACGCAGCGCGTCGGCCTAGCCCTCGGTGGTGGCGCGGGCGGCGTCGATCTTGGCCTTGGCGCCGTCCAGCCAGGCCTGGCAGATGCCGGCGAGTTCCTCACCGCGCTCCCACAACGCCATCGACTCGCTCAACGGCACCGATCCGGCCTCCAGCTTGCGGACGATCTCGACCAGCTGATCGCGGGCCTCCTCGTAGCTGAGTTCGGTCTTCTTCGCGCTCATGGCTGCTCCACGGGTTCGGTCTTGGTGGGTTCGGTCTTGGTGACGGTGAGGCCCAGTTGGCCGTCGGCCAGTCGGGCGGTGAGTTTGCGGCCCTTGGCGGTCGCCGACACCTGATCGACAGTGCCGCCTTGGGAGTCGGTGAGGATCGCGTAGCCGCGTTGCAGGGTGGCCTTCGGCGAGAGTGCCCGCACCCGTTCGATGGCGTGAGTCAGACCGGTGCGTTCCTCGCGCAGCCGGACGTCGATGGTGCGGCCCAGGCGTTCCCGGGCGACGGTGAGCCGTTCGCGATGCCCGTCCAGCGTGGCTGACGGGTCTCGGAGCACCGGACGGGTGCGCACCTCGTCGAGCCGGCGTTGCTCAGTGCTCACTCGGGTCACCACCGCCTGCCGCATCCGGGTCACCGCGGTGCGCAATCCGGCGGCCTCCTCGGCAGCATCGGGGACCACTCGCTTGGCGGCGTCGGTGGGGGTGGAGGCGCGCAGGTCGGCGACCAGATCAAGTATGGGGGTGTCTGTTTCGTGGCCGATGGCACTGACCACGGGCGTGCGACAAGCGAAAACGGCCCGCGCCAGCGCTTCTTCGCTGAACGGCAGCAGGTCCTCCAGCGAGCCGCCACCGCGAGCGATGATGATCACCTGCACCTCGGGATGCCGATCGAGGGCGGTGACCGCGTCGATGATCTGCTCGGCCGCATTCGGGCCCTGCACCAGGGTGTGCTTCACCTCGATGGCGGCGGCCGGCCAGCGGCGGGCGATGTTCTCGATCACGTCACGTTCGGCCGCGCTGCCGGCGCCGGTGATCAGCCCGATACGTCGGGGGAGGAACGGCAGCCGCTGCTTACGCGCCGGATCGAAGAGCCCTTCGGCTTGCAGCATGCGTTTGCGCTGCTCGATGGCGGCCAGCAGCCGCCCCTCACCGGAGGGTCGTAGCTCACGACAATCGAAGACCAGGCTGCCGGACTTCGCCCACAGCACGGGCTGGACCCAGGCGGCCACCACGGTGCCCTCGGTGATCGGGCCGGCGGCGTCGAGCACGGCCTGGCTGGTCGAGATGGTGACCGAGACCTCGGCGAGGGTGTCGCGCATGGTCAAGAACTGCATCGCGCCCGAGCGCCGCTTGATCTCGATCAGCTGGCCCTCGACCCAGATCGGGTTGAGACGCTCCACCCAGTCCTTGGTGGCGGTGACCACCACCCGCAATGGCTGCGGTTGCTCGGCAGAACTGCTCAAACTCATGCGAGCAGGCTAGTGGCTGCCACAGACACCGACGGTTCCACCCTGAGAGGATTTGCGCTGTCGATTGCCCCTGAGCGCCGACTTCGGCACCGATCCGACATCGAGCGTGCAATTCCTCCCAGACACCCGGCCCCAGGAAGCCGCCGGTCGGCCACCTAGAATGAGAGCCATGCCAACCAAGCGGGTCGTGGTCGCTGCGCCACGCGGATACTGCGCCGGGGTCGACCGGGCCGTGGTCACGGTCGAACAGGCCCTCGACCTCTACGGGCCGCCGGTCTACGTGCGCAAGCAGATCGTGCACAACCGTCATGTCGTCGAGGACCTCGAAGCCCACGGCGCGATCTTCGTCGACGAACTCGACCAGGTGCCCACCGGGGCCACCGTGGTGTTCTCCGCGCACGGAGTGTCGCCGGCCGTCCACGCCGAAGCCGCGGCGCGCGGGTTGAAGACCATCGATGCCACCTGCCCGCTGGTCACCAAGGTGCATCTCGAAGTGAAGCGGTTCGCCGATCAGGGCATGCAGATCATGCTGATCGGCCATGCCGGTCACGAAGAGGTCGAAGGCACCACCGGTGAGGCGCCGGAGGCGATCACCCTGATCGAGCATCCCGATGATGTGGACGCCGTCGAGGTGGCCGATCCGACCAAGGTGGCCTGGCTCACCCAGACCACCCTCAGCGTGGACGAGACCACCGAGACCGTCTCGCGGATGCGCGCCAAGTTCCCACAGCTGATCGATCCGCCCAGCGACGACATCTGCTACGCCACCCAGAACCGGCAGCAGGCGGTCAAGCAGATCGCCACCGGTGCCGACCTGGTGATCGTGGTCGGCTCACGCAACTCCTCCAACTCGGTCCGGCTGGTCGAGGTGGCCCTGGAGGCCGGCGCGAAGGCCGCCTACCGGGTCGACAACGCCAGCGAGATCGACCCCTCCTGGCTCGACGGGGTGGACGTGGTGGGCGTGACGTCCGGCGCATCGGTGCCCGATTCGCTGGTCCGCGGCGTGCTCACCTACCTGGAATCCCAGGGCTTCCCCGCCGCGGTGGAGGAGCGGCTGACCGAGGAGAACCTGACCTTCGCCCTGCCGCCGGAGCTGCGCAAGGACCTGCGCGCGGCGGGCGTGCCTGACCCCTCCTGATGTTCGCGGCCTTCGAGCCCGACCTGGTCGGGCGTTCGCTGAGCGTGTCCGTACGTCCGGCTGAGGCAGCCGATCTGGACGCCTGCGCTGCGTTGGCCTCTCAGCGCAACGGTGGCGAGCCGGATGTGTGGCGCAGCCGACTCAACGTCGAACGCGACGACCCGGAGCGGCTGCTGGTGGTCGCAGAGGTGGACGGACGGATCGCCGGCCACGCCGGCGCCGGCTGGCTGAGCTTCGATCCGGAACTGGCCGACAACGTCAAGCCCGGCTGGTACCTGACCGGCATCCTGGTCGACCCGGCCTTCCGCCGCGGTGGCGTGGGAGCTGCGCTGGTGCAGGCCCGGTTGGATTGGCTCGACACCCGCACCGACTGTTCGTGGTATTTCGCCACGGCGGTGAATCAGGCGTCCTTGGCGCTGCACTCCCGGTTCGGATTCCGCGAAGTCACCCGCAAGTTCACCGTTCCCGGCGTGGACTTCACCGGCGGTGTCGGGGTACTGAGCGTCCGTTTCACTGCGGGGGCTGGGCGGCGCGAGCGCGGGTGACCCGCCACAGGTTGCGCGACTCCTGCCAGCGGTGCTCGACCTGGTCGGCCAGCATGTAAATC
>CAZLJN010000206.1:0-4741 GCA_964559815.1 uncultured Propionibacteriaceae bacterium | reverse complement strand
AGTGGTTCGCGGTGATCGCCGCCGGCGACGTGGTCCCGGCCAAGAAGCCGGCCCCCGACATCTATCTGTGGGCGCTCGATCAGCTGGGGCTGGACGCCGCCGAGTGCCTGGTCATCGAGGATTCCGCGGTCGGTCTGCGAGCGGCCCGCGGCGCCGGGCTGGCGACCGTGATCACGGTGAACGACTACACCGCCGAGGAGGATTTCACCGGCGCGGTGGCCGTCCTCAGTGATCTGGGCGAGCCGGACGCCCCCGCCCACCGGCTGGATGCCCCCGGACGCGTGGTCGCCGACCTGGCCACCCTGCGCGCCTGGCACGCCGCGACGCAATCGGCTGGCGCCTGATCGGTTTCGACGAACCCGCCCCACCGGTGGTTGAGCAGCCAGCGTTGCGAGCGTGTCGAAACCTCCGCACCGGCCGTGCCGACTAGTTCACCTGGATCGAGCGAATCGAGTTGCCCCAGGCCATCCGCTCGATGCCGGTGCGGACGCTTCCGGGGTCGTCGGCGGCTCCCAATGCGACCAGCAGCGGGACGAAGTGGTCTGCGGTGGGGTGTGCGATCCGGGCTCCAGGCCCCTTGTTGCGGTAGTCGGCCAGGGCGTCCACGTCACCGCGGGCCAGCGCATCGGCGGCCCAGGCGTCGAAGGCCATGGTCTGACTGACCAGCTCGGGGTGACGCATTACCGCGAAGCTGTGGGTCATGAATCCCGAGCCGAGCACCAGAATGCCCTCGTGGCGCAGCTCGCGGAGCTTCGCCCCCAACGCCAGCAACTCGGCCGGATCCTCGCTGGGCATCGAGAGCTGAATCACCGGGACGTCCGCGGCCGGGTACATCGCCATCAGGGGAATGAAGGCACCGTGGTCGAGGCCGCGCTGAGTGAACTGGTGCACCGGCTGATACCCGAGCACACCGGCCACCCGCTGGGCGAGGTCGCCGGCCTCAGGCGTGTCGTAGGTCAGCGTGTAGTAGTGCGGATCGAACCCGCCGAAGTCGTAGTACAGCGGGGTGCCGGCATCACTGGCCGACAGCGCGGCCGGTGCGGCCTCCCAATGGGCCGAGACCACCACGATCGCCCGCGGCTTCGGCATCGAGGCAGCCCAGTTGTACAAGCGTGAGAGCCAGTCAGCGTCATCGAGGGTGGGCGGGGCGCCGTGGCTGACGAACAACGCCGGCATCGCGCCGTCGGAGGCCTGCCAGCGCCGCTGCGCGCGGGCCTGGGGCAGCACGGCGGCGAGCAGGTCGGTGTGGGCCTGCGCCGGTGCGCTCAGCCCCGGCGCGTCCCACGGCGAAGTGACCATGGCCATGTTCAACCCTCCCCGTACCGCTCAGGCGCCGAACGGCACCAGGAAGAAACGTCCATAGGCAACGAAGGTGGCCAGCAGGAACAACACCACCGGTGCGCCCAGCGCCTTGGACTCGCCCCGGCGAAGATGGACGACCGCCGCACCCACCATGGTCACGGCGAGACCGACCGCCGCGATCGGCGCCAGCACCGGTGCGATGTTCACCAGCGGCGGCACGATCAGACCGATGGCGCCGAGCACTTCGGCGGTGCCGATGAGCTTCACGCCAGTGGCGCTGAAGTCTTCGGTCCACCCCATCCCGGAGGCTTGGAGCTTCTCCTTCGACTTGCTGAGCTTCATTGCGCCCGCGCCGACGAAGGCGAGAGCCAGCAGCCCTGCGACGACCCACAGTGCGATGTTCATGATCCGATCCTTCCCACCGGAGCCCCGTCCTTCGCAGCCCCGCTTACTTGCATCTTGAACCAAACGCTAGGCCGGTTTATTTCACAGTGCAACGATCCGAGGCCTGTCAATGCTTCATTCGTGAAGTTATACTTAGTCCATGACCGACATCGACCACCCCACCGGCGCCGCCGAGAACGTCCGCTGGTTGAACGCCGAGCAGATGGACGCCTGGCTCGCGCTGGCGAAGATCGTCACCCGGCTCCCCGCCGAACTCGACCGCCAACTCCAGGCCGAGGCCGGGCTGTCCCACTTCGAATACATGGTCATGGCCGGGCTGTCCGAAGCGCCGGAGCACACCTTGAAGATGAGCCAACTGGCTGACTTCACCTCCGGCTTCCTGCCCCGGCTCTCCCAGGTGGTCTCCCGCCTGGAGCAGCGCGGCTGGGTCCGCCGGAGCAGCGATCCCCAAGATCGCCGATCCACCCTGGCCACCCTGACCGACGAGGGCATGGCCAAGGTCGTGGCCAGCGCACCAGGACACGTCAAGAAGGTGCAGCAACTGGTGTTCGACCCGCTCACGCCCGCTCAGACCCGGCAGCTGCGCGACGCCTGCCACAAGATCGAGGACGCACTCGGCTGGCACTGCTGAGTCAGGGACCCGCGATCGGACGATCTTGGGCCTCCGATCAGCAGTTCAGTCGGTCAGCTCCCGATCACGCCATTCCGGCAGCCCCAGCGCAGCCGCCGCAGCCAGACCGAAGGCGAGAGCGAACACAGTGAAGACCAGCGGCAGTCCGCCACCGGTGAGCAGGAACGGCACACTCAGCGGCGCGATGATCGACGCGATCCGTCCGAACGCGGCCGCAGCACCGGTGCCCGTCCCACGAATCCCGGTCGGATAGAGCTCCGGCCCGATCGCGTACAGCGCACCCCACGCACCCAGGTTGAAGAAGCTCAGCGCGCACCCGGCCACGAGCACGGCGGTCTCGGTGGTGGCGAAGCCGAAGAAGCCGGCCGCCACCGCCGATCCGAGCAGGAACGTGGCCAAGGTCGGACGGCGTCCCCACTTCTCCACCAGGACGGCCGCAGCAAGGTAGCCGGGCAGCTGGGCCGCGGTGATGATGAGGGCATAGGTGAGCGTGGCGGTGAGGGTGAAGCGGTCTTTGAGCAGGCTGGGAAGCCAGGTGAAAGCGCCGTAGTAGGACAGGTTGATGAAGAACCAGACCGCCCACAGCGCCGCGGTACGACCGCGCAGACCGGCAGACCAGATGGAGCGCTGGCCGGCGATCTTCTCCGGTGCCACATCCGGGCTGACGACGGGTTCCACCTTCGCCGAGCGCTCGAAGGACTCCACGACCTGTTCGGCCTCGGCGAAGCGTCCCTGGCGTTCCAGGAAGCGCACCGACTCCGGCAGGCCCCAGCGGACGACTGCGGCATAGATCGTGGGCACGACCCCGATCGCCAGCGCCCAACGCCAGCCCTGATCGACGTTGGGAATCAGCAGGTAGCCGATCAGGGCGGCGGCCAGCCAGCCCACCGCCCAGAACGCCTCCAGCAGCACGACGATGCGGCCCCGGATCCGTTTCGGGGCGAACTCGCTGACCAGGGTGGAGGCGACCGGCAGCTCCGCCCCCAGGCCCAGACCGACCACGAAGCGCAGCGCGATCAGCATCGCCACCCCGGTCGACAGTGCGGCGGCACCGGTGGCCAGGCCGTAGATGAGCAACGTGATCGCGAACGTCTGGCGGCGTCCGACCCGGTCGGCGAGCAGACCGCCCAGGGTGGCACCCAAGGCCATACCGACGAAGCCGATCGAACCGATCCAGCTCAGCGTGCCGGGATCGAGCTTCCATTCCAGCTTGAGGGCCAACATCACATACGAGATGAGCCCGACGTCCATCGCGTCCAGCGCCCAACCGATGCCCGAGCCGGTGAGCAGCCGGAAGTGCTTCGGGGTGAACGGTAATCGATCCAGGCGCTGCGACCTGGTGAGGGTTACTTCTTCGGCAGTGGGGGTGGCCATGTTCTTCCCTTCGTCCGCACACGGCATCCTAGGCCGTCGCCCGGACATGCAAAGAGGGAGGCCCCGCACCTTTTCAGGTGCCGAACCTCCCCCGCTGCTGGGTGAGAACTCAGACGAGCGCCGCGTCCAAGGTGATGGTCGTCCCGGTCAGCGCTGCTGACACCGGACACCCGGTCTTGGCGTTGTTGGCGAAGGTTGCGAACTCCTCAGCGCTCAACCCCGGCACCGATGCGCGCACGGTGAGGTGAATCCCGGTGATCCCCTGTCCGGGGACGAAGGTCACCTCGGCCTTGGTGTCGACCGAAGCAGGCGGAGTGTTGTTGCCCGCCAGAGCGTGGGAAAGGGCCATCGAGTAGCAGGCCGAATGAGCACCGGCGATCAGTTCCTCCGGCGTGGTGGTGTGGCCACCCTCACCGGCGCGGGACTTCCAGTCGACCTCAACGCTGCCGAGAGCAGAGTTGAGGAACTCAACCTCGCCCTGGCCCTCCATCAGCGAGCCTTCCCAGTGGGTCTGTGCGGAGCTAACGGTCATTGCTGCCTGCCTTTCGTGTGCCATGTCTGTGGGTTGATCCCACTCCAGCCAACTCGTTTCAAGCAAGCCCTCATTCCAGCAATACCGATGATTAGGTAGGTTCGCCCCTGATGAACCCCACCGAATCGACCGACCACGACCTCCGCGCCGACGGGCGCCGGACCCTCATCATCGGGGCCGCGATCTTCACCGTCCTGGTGGCGCTCGACGCCCTGATCGTGTTCTGGATGCGCACCGGCACCGGGCTGGCGCAGTGGGACGTCAGCGTCCATGACGCGCTGCGGGCGGTGCGCACCCCGTCCGGCGACGCCCTGATGACCGGCTTTACCAATCTGGGGCAGACCCTGCCGATGGAGATCATGGCCGTGCTGCTGTTGACGGCGCTGTACCTGCGCTTTCGGCGGTGGTCGATCTGGGGGCTGCCGATCCTGACCGCGGTCGGCTCGGTCGCCATCACCGAAGGCGCCAAGCTGCTGTTCCTGCGCACCCGCCCGCAG
>CAZLJN010000205.1:0-4762 GCA_964559815.1 uncultured Propionibacteriaceae bacterium | reverse complement strand
CAGCGCTACGCCGACCTGGTGGCCCGCCCCGAAGCCCGCGACATGGTGCGGATGCGCGCCGCAGTCACCCGCAGCATTCGCGAGACGCTGCACGGCGATGGCTTCATCGAGGTCGAGACCCCGGTGCTGCAGCTCATCCACGGCGGTGCGGCGGCGCGTCCGTTCGGTACCCATCTGAACGCTTTCGACATCGACATGACCCTGCGGATCGCCCTGGAGCTGTTCCTGAAGCGGGCGATGGTCGGCGGGGCTGATCGGGTGTACGAGATCGGCCGGATCTTCCGCAACGAAGGCATCGACTCCTCCCACTCGGCGGAGTTCACCATGCTCGAGGCCTACCAGGCCTGGGGCGACCAGTACTCGATCGCAGCCATGACCAAGGCGCTGATCCAGAACGCCGCGGACGCCGCCCTGGGTACCCGGCTGATCGACACCCCCGCCGGGGAGATCGACCTGGACGGGGAGTGGGAGTGGCGTCCGGTGTACCCGACGCTGTCGGGCAGCCTGGGCGAGGAGATCACCCCGGAGACCCCGCTGCACCGGCTGCGCGAGCTGGCCGAGGCGCACGAGGTCGCCGTCGACCCGGCCTGGCCGGCCCAGAAGCTGGTGATGGAGCTGTTCGGCGAACTGGTCGAGCCGCACCTGCTGCAGCCCACCTTCGTGTGCGACTACCCGCCGATCGCCCAGCCGCTGGCCCGCCAGCATCGCGACGACCCGAACCTGATCGAGGCCTGGGACCTGATCATCGGCGGCGTCGAACGCGGCACCGGCTTCTCGGAGTTGATCGATCCGGTGATCCAGCGCGAGCGCCTGGTGGCCCAGTCGCTGAAGGCCGCTGCCGGCGATCCTGAAGCCATGCAGCTGGACGAGGACTTCCTGGCCGCGCTGGAGTTCGGCGCACCGCCGATGGGTGGCATGGGGTTGGGCATGGATCGGTTGATGATGCTGCTCAGTGGAGCCGGCATTCGCGAGACGATCCTGTTCCCGCTGCTCCGCCCCGGAAGCTGATTTCCGGCGCCAGCTGATTTCTGGCGCCGCGGCGGGTCAGTGACCCCCGCGGCGTCGGCCCGGCGGGCCTACTTCCACAAGGTGGCGATGCCGAAGGAGGTCGCCATCAGGCCCATGCCGATCACGACGTTCCAGCCACCGAGGTCGGACAAGTACGGCACCGCGATGCCCACCGAAGCGGTGATGTAGTACACCACCAGCCACACCACGCCCAGCAGTCCGACCGTGATGAAGGTCGGCGGCACCCACTGGCGGCTGCCGGGGCTCTCGATCTTCTGCTGGCCGGTCAGCCGGCGGGCGTTGCGCACCTTGTTGGCGGCCTTCTGCGCGGCCTTGGCCTTCGCTTGGGCATCGGCGGCGGCGCTGAGAGCCGCTGCCGCAGCGCTCTCGGCCCGGGCGGCCTTCGTCTTGGCCTGATCGGTGGCGTCGGTGGCCATCGCCTCGTTGGCGGCATCAGCCTCGGTCTGGGCCTTCTCGGCGGCAGCGGTGGCCTTGTCGGCCTTCGCCTGGGCGACTTCGGCAGCCTTGATCAGCTTGTCGCCCTCCTTCTGGGCGTCGGCGAACTTCTTCATGTCGGCCTTGCGGGCCTCCGCTTCGGCCTTCTGCGCGGCCTTCAGCTCCCGTTCGCGGATGCGCTCGGCCTGCTTGGGGTCGACCTTGGGGGCGGCCTTCGCTGCCGGGGCGGCCTCGACGACCTCCTCGGTGGCCTCTTCGGTCGCGTCGTCGGTGACGACCTCGACGTCGCTTTCTCCCGCGTCGGATGCGCTGACGCCGTTGTCGCTGGTCGCTTTGGCCACCGGATTCTCCTTGCTCAAGATCGTGCCGAACCGACGACAGGATATCCGAGCCGCGAGGTGCGCGACGGCACGTGTCGAGCCTGAGGGAGAATGGACGACATGGCTCGCATCCTGGTGATCGACAACTACGACTCGTTCGTCTACAACCTCGTCCAATACCTGGCGCAGATCGGCGCCCAGGTCGAGGTGTGGCGCAACGACGATCCGCGGTTCGCCGAGCCCGATTGGAGCGACGGCTTCGACGGAATCCTGCTCTCTCCCGGGCCGGGCACACCGGAGGAGGCCGGGGTGTGTATCGACGTGGTGACCACTGTCGGCGGCCGGGTGCCGATCTTCGGCGTCTGCCTAGGCCTGCAGTCGATCTCAGTGGCCTTCGGCGGGGTGGTGAGCCGGGCGCCGGAGCTGCTGCACGGCAAGACCTCGGCCGTCCATCACGACGGACGCGGTGTGTTCGCCGGCCTGCCGAACCCGTTCACCGCCACCCGTTATCACTCCTTGGCTCTCGACCCGGCGACCGTCCCCGACGAGCTGGAGGTCAGCGCCACCACCGAGTCCGGCGTGATCATGGCGGTACGCCACAAGAGTCTGCCGATCGAGAGCGTCCAGTTCCATCCCGAGTCGGTGCTCACTGAAGGCGGCTACCAGATGCTGGCCAACTGGCTGGTCGCCTGCGGGGACGCCGACGCCCCGTCCCGGGCGGTCGGGCTGACGCCCTTGATGGCCATCAACAACTGACTGGCCATCACCAACTGACGCCCGGCGTCGCAGGAACCGTCCCCGGTGTGCCGGGGGCGATTACGGAGTCGCGGTCCCCGACGGGGACGAGGTCGGGCCGGGCACGGCGATCGTGAGCAGAATCTGGGTCGTCCTGCTGACCGTCGTACCGAACGGGATGCCCTGCTTGATCACCGTGTTCGCCGGTTCGGCGGAGATTTCCTCCTCGAACCTGATGTTGGTGAACCCGTTCTTGTCGGCCAAGTCCTGGGCCTCAGCCTTGGTCAGGCCGTGGAAGTTCGGCACCTGCGACTTGCCGGTGGCGTAGAAGACGGTGATCGGGGTGTCGGCGGTGACCGAGGAACCCTCGGCCGGCGACAGGCTGGTGACCGCGTTGGCCTTGGCGTCGGCCGGCTCGTTCGGATCCGGCACGGCGGTCACGTTGGTGAACATGGTCTTCAGCCGGGTCACCACCTGGTCGTACTTCTGGCCCTTCAGGCCGGTGGGAATGGTGACCATGCTCGGTCCGGTGTTCACGGTGATGATCACCCGGGTACCCACGGCGACCTGCTGCCCGCCCTTGGGGTCCTGGCCGATGACCCGGTTCTTGGTCATGTCGTCCAGCCCCGGGACGTTGCGGACTTCGACGTCGAGCTTGGCGTCGATCAGCAACTGGCGGGCTTCGGCCGGCGGACGGTCGATCACCGACGGCACCGCGACCATCTCGACGCCACCGGTGACGGCCCTCCACACCAGGAAGAAGGTGACCCCGACAGCCACCACGGCCAAGGTCACCAGGAAGGCGATCAGACCGGGGTGGCGCTTGCGGGACGGGGTGACCGGCAGCTCGGGCTGCAGCTGGGTCTGGCTCATCACCGCGGTGGCGTCGGTGCCGTTCGACATCACCGGGACGACCTGAGTCGGCGGCACCGGCTTGGCCATGACCTCCTGGCCGGCCAGCAGGCGGCCGATGTCGGCGCGCATCTCGGCGGCGCTCTGGTAGCGGTCGGCCGGATCCTTGGCCAGCGCCTTCAGCACGATGTTGTCCATGGCCGGGGTGATTTCGGCGTCCAAGTGGCTCGGCGGCACCGGAGCCTCCCGGACGTGCTGGTAGGCCACGCTCACCGGCGAATCGCCCTGGAACGGCGGGCGACCGGTGAGCAGTTCGTAGAGCAGGCAGCCGGCGGAGTAGATGTCGCTGCGGGCGTCGACGGTCTCACCGCGCGCCTGCTCCGGCGACAGGTACTGGGCGGTGCCGATCACTGCGGCGGTCTGGGTCATGGTGGCCGAGGTGTCGGCGACGGCGCGGGCGATGCCGAAGTCCATCACCTTCACGTCGCCCTCGGTAGTGAGCATCACATTGGCGGGCTTGATGTCGCGATGGACGATGCCGGCCTTGTGGCTGTCGCCCAGAGCGTCCAGCACTCCTTGGGTGAAGGTCATCGCCTTGGTGGGCTGAATCTGGCGTCCGGTGCGCAGCAGCTCGCGCAAGGTGTGGCCCTCGACCAGCTCCATCACAATGAAGGGAACCTTGATCCCGGTCGCGGAGTCGAGCTCCTCGCCGGTGTCGTACACGGCCACGATGTTGGGATGGTTCAGGCCGGCGGCGGCCTGCGCCTCACGGCGGAACCGCTCCTGGAAGGTCGGGTCGGAGGCCAGGTCGATGCGCAGCTGCTTGACGGCAACCTCGCGGCCCAGGCGCAGATCCCGTGCCCGGCGCACTTGCGCCATACCGCCCCGTCCGAGGTTGGCCCCCAGTTGGTAGCGGCCGCCCAAGATCTTCGGCTCGTCGGTCATTGCCTGGTTCCTTTCCGCTCTGCGTGCGGGCAGAGTGATTCAGCGGCCCAACTCATACATTGTTGCCGATAAGACTCAAATTCCGTGCCTCGGCCCTGGCGGTGGCTCATCGCAACGCCTCGATCACGGCTTTGGCGATGGGTGCCGACACCCTACCGCCAGCGATCTCGCTGGAGGCGATCTCGGCGTCCTCCACGAACACGCACACCGCGATGTGCGGGTCGTCGGCCCAGGCGGTGAACCACGCATAGGGACGGCGCACGTTGTCGGAATTCGCGGTGCCGGTCTTGCCACCCACGACGACGCCGGGGATCTTCGCGCGATAGCCGGTGCCACCCTCGACCACGCCGACCATCATGTCTTTCATCAAGGTGGCGGTGGTGTTGCTGATCGGCTGGCTGCGCGGCGCCGGCGTGGTCTGGCGGACCACCCGCAGATCCGAATCC
>CAZLJN010000204.1:0-4768 GCA_964559815.1 uncultured Propionibacteriaceae bacterium | reverse complement strand
GGTCTCCTTGGAGAAGAACGCATCATCGGCGTTCATCGCTCCCACCGCGACGACCACCCCGGCCCCGACGAGCGCCGCGGCGACTCGTGGGACTCTCTCGGTGGCGATCAGCAGATAGACCACGGTGAAGACCGCAATGGCGACCCAGGTCATGGCGCACCCACCGAACCGACAGGGTGGGGGGTGGCAGTGGGCATCGGGCTCCTCGACGGTAGGACCGTCCGCGCGGCGCGCAGAATCAGCCGTCGACCAGACTTCCCGACACTCCGCGTCGATCTTATCGTTGCGGCGCTCGGGGCGCGGTCAGCTCAGGCCGGCACTGCCGTCCGTCGGCTGCGGAGGACGGCCAGCACGCCGGCCACCAGCAGGACGGCCATGCTCGTTGCCGTCACCGCGATCACCACCGGATAGGCGCCACCGAATCCGGTCGCCGCGGTGTGCTTGATGACGATGCCCAGGTAGGCCCACACCAGCACCAGCGCGTAGGCCAGGTCGCGGTTGCGCAGCACCGTGACCACCCCGATCACCGCGCCGACCGCGATGATCACCGCAGCCCAGGTGGCATCAGCGATGCCGAAGCCGTCCCAGCCGATGCTGACCAGCCACACCGTGATGTTGGCGATAGTGGCCACGGTCAGCCAGCCGAAGTACACGCTGAACGGCAGCCGGACGAACCAGCGGTCGCGCCCGGTGACGCCCGCAGCCCGGATCGTGTTCACGATCACGATCAGCAGCACCAGCATCGTGGTCAACAGCAGCGTCGAGAGCAGGATCTGCTCGTAGTGCCAGCTCAGGATCCATACCGCGTTCACCAGCGACGAGATCGAGAACAGCACCCCGACCCGCTCCAGCAGCGCGACCCGGGCGGCACTCTGCCCGTCCCCAGAGGGTGCGAACAGGCCCAGCTGGTAGAGCACATGAGCGCCCAGCAGCAGGTAGATCACACCCCAGATCGCGAAGGTGATTCCGGCAGGCGCGAAGAGGTTGGGATAGGAATCGGAGACCGCAGCGGTGGTGCGTCCGTTGATCGGCAGCGCGTTCGCGGCCGCATTCATCACGATCATCACCACATAGG
The DNA here is from genome assembly GCA_964559815.1 of uncultured Propionibacteriaceae bacterium. Classification (GTDB taxonomy): domain Bacteria; phylum Actinomycetota; class Actinomycetes; order Propionibacteriales; family Propionibacteriaceae; genus Propionicimonas. The sequence goes on along the minus strand of CAZLJN010000204.1, from coordinate 3,693 downwards.
TGAGCACCACCAGCGCCTTCACTCCACCGCGTACAGCGAGCCGTTGCATGAGTACCTCCATTGGTCGTCCGGTGCTGCCCTGGACTAGGCACCGGTACTCACCCCTAACACCGCGATGGCGCGGAAGGTTCCCGCACACCGGCGTGTTGAGGACGAAGGAGCAACCACAAGGCATTCCGCAGCAGAGAGGCTGGATCAGACATGCGCATGCAGGCCATTTTCAACGGAACCGTGATCGCTGACAGTGACCAGACGGTCGTCGTGGAGGGCAACCACTACTTCCCCATCGAGTCGGCCCGCCGCGACCTACTCACCCCCACCGACACCCACACCGTCTGCCCGTGGAAGGGCACCGCCTCCTACTACACCGTCACCGCCGGCGATCAGACCGCCACCGACGCCGCGTGGTACTACCCGACCCCGTCCGCTGCGGCCACCGAAATCACCGGGCGGGTGGCCTTCTGGCGCGGAGTGAAGGTCGTCCCCGCCGATGACGGGGCTGCCCAGTGACCACCAAGACCGGCGGGACCACCGAAGCCGATGTCATCGTCGTCGGGCTCGGGGTGGCCGGTGAGGCCGTCGCCGGCACGCTGGCGGAGGCGGGTCTGAAGGTCATCGGCATCGAGGCCGAACTCGTCGGCGGCGAGTGCCCCTACTGGGGCTGCATTCCGACCAAGATGATGATTCGCGCCGCCGACCTGCTCGCCGAGGGACGCCGCATCCCCGGGCTGGCCGGCAGCGCGGACGTCCGTGCCGACTGGTCACTGGTGGCCGACCGGATCCGCAACGAGGCCACCGACCACTGGAACGATCAGGTGGCCGTCGACCGCCTGATCGGCAAGGGCGTGCGGGTGATTCACGGACGCGGGCAGATCGTCTCCCCCAGCGAGGTCGAGGTGCCCGGAGTCGGCCGGCTGGCCGCCCGGCGCGGGCTGGTGATCACCACCGGCACGACGTCGTCGGTGCCGCCGATCCCGGGCCTGTCCGACACCCCGTATTGGACCAGCCGCAACGCGGTCAACGCCGAGGAACTCCCGGTCAGTCTGATCATCATCGGCGCCGGCGCCATCGGCAGCGAGATCGGCCAGGCGTGGGCGCGCTTCGGGGTCGCGGTGACCATTCTGGACGCAGCCCCGCGTCCGCTACCCCTCGAGGAGCCGGAATCCGGAGAGTTGCTGGCGAGTGCGCTGGAGGCCGAGGGCATCACCCTGCACCTCGGGGCGGGCATCGAGTCGGTCAGCCACCGTGGCGGATCGTTCGCCGTGACCACCGCCGACGGCGCCCAGTTCCACGCCGAGGCGCTGCTGGTCGCCACCGGACGGCGCCCCACCCTGGACGCTGCCACCTGGCAGGCGCTCGGCCTGGACGGTAAGCCCGGCACCCTGCCGACCGACGACCGGCTGCAGGTGCGGCCGGGGGTGTGGGCGGCCGGCGACATCACCGGTCACGGCGCCTTCACCCATGTGGCCACCTATGAAGCCGACATCGTCACCCGCGCCATTCTGGGACGCCCCGGTCCGGCCGCCAGCTACCACGCACTGCCGCGAGTGGCCTTCACCGACCCGGAGATCGGCGCGGTCGGACTCACCGAGAAGCAGGCCCGCGATGCGGGCGTGCGGGTGAAGACCGGGGTCGCGCAGATCCCGGACACCTCGCGTGGCTGGATCCACAAGGCCGGCAACCACGGCTTCATCAAGCTGGTGGTCGACGCCGGTACCGGCATGCTGCTGGGCGCCACCTCCGCCGGACCCGCCGGTGGCGAGGTGCTCGGCGCGCTGGCGGTGGCCGTCCACGCCCGGGTGCCGGTGGCGGCCCTGGAGAGCATGATCTACGCCTACCCCACCTTCCACCGCGGCATCCTGGACGCCGTCCGCGCCGTTCAGAGCCCCGAGGCCTGACCCGGCGCAATGGGGACAGGCCCCCTTATTGCGCCAGCGGACGCGGCAGTCGAACTGCGTGCGAGCGGGAAAGACACGCTCGCACCCTCAGAAGAGGTGACCCGGTGCCGCCCCGACGAACGTCGCGGTCAGCGTCGGCCTTCGGTCGTTGTGACCCATCCGAGGAACGGGCCGGCGCTGGGAGGCCTTCCTTCTAAGATCTCCGCGAGGCTCCGAAGAACCGAAGATGCCTGAACCGACGCCTCAGGAGCGAGGCCGACGGATTGGTTGCTCTCGACGAATCGGGCGACATCATCCGAAGACGCCAGACTGAGGTAGAAGAGCGTTTGACGCCAGGCAAAGGCCGCGTTCTTGCGGTGCCGAAGCCGGTGGCCGTTTGCCCACTTGGCGAGGTGCGCCTTGGTGGCGTTCCACGAAGCCTGTGCCTGACGAAGCGGGTCGAGGGCGACTCCGCGCTTAACCAGGGCCGCGAGGTTCTGGGTGGTGAGAATCTGGGCCTGCTCAATCACAGTGCCGTTCGCCGCCGGGCTCCATCGATTCAGGAAATCGCCGGAGCGGGCACGTACGAACGCGTCGAACTCGGGAACACTCATTCGTTGTGCCTGGTCCGATCGGGAGGTTCCCTGCCGAGTGCGCATTCGAGAGATCTCGGTGTAGTCGATTCCGAAATAGCGCGCGTACAGGGTTCCGCCCACCACGGTCGCAGCTTCCTGCGCAGCCTGCAGGAAGACGAGACTGAACGACCCCATAAAGATGTCCGCCGCAAGCTCATAGGTGAGTGGCACATCCTCACCGGCCAGCTTGTACAGCCTCGCCAGTTCACGAATGAGCGAGTTGGGCAGCATCGTGCCAGCAAAATGCACGAGGGCGAGCGTCGCCAGATCGGACGCCTGAGCGTGCGCCAAGCTCTCGTCGCCGTCGGTGGCAGCACGCTCGAGGGCTGTGAACCACGGAATCGCGTCAACGCCCACCTGAGACTGATGGTTGACCAGGAGCACGCTCCGACGATTCGCGAAAGCGAGGTAGATCCGCTTCGCCAAAGTCCCCGCCACGGGATCGGCGTATCGCGAGGAAACGGTCTCCGCGGTGAGTTGCGGGGCGAGGACCGCAAGCGTCTCCGCAGATCGGACGATGCCTCGCCCGAGCAAGTCCGGGAGTGGCGCCTGCGTGGCCTGCCGAAGAACGCGCAACACAGACCGCAGCCGAGGGCCCTGCGTCCCTTCGAGCAGTTGCGCCGGATCGGGCACCGCGCCGGTCAGACCGGAGGCATCGAGGGTGGCCGCGGCCGCGTGCGCAATGGACGCGTGGGAAGGCAACGCCGCCGTTTGCGCCTGGACTTCACGAAGGGCCCGAAGAGGCGGAGAGTCTGGTTGGCCACGCTTCGCGACGACGCAGGCCACTGCATGCCGGACCGATCCCATCGACGGGCTACCTGGTGGTGCGGCGAGTCGTTTGCGGAACCCCGTCAGCAGGTGCTGCAAGTTCCCCTTCGGGTCGGCGTGCTTCTTCGTGAGCCGGTGCTGTGCGGCAAGGCGGTCGTACTCGTCAAGGAGCGCTCGCGCGCCCGCTTCCCAGCCGGGCGGAAAGGCGGAGTCGATGCCGCCCGCCGCCGTGCGGGTCTGCCACCAGTGTCCAACCACCCGATCAGTGAACGGCGCCCAGACTGCGAGCGCCTCGCGCTGCGCTTCTACCTGCGGGTGGGAACGCTTCCGGGCGAGGCGCTGGGAAACCTCCGGGATGGTTGCCACGTGGACGCCGACCGGCTCGGGTTCGGACGCTTCGAAAGGCCAGAACC
>CAZLJN010000203.1:0-4795 GCA_964559815.1 uncultured Propionibacteriaceae bacterium | reverse complement strand
GTCACTGATCGCGATCCCGGCCCCCCGCAGCGCCGCCTGCAACGGCTGCTCGGCGATCGGGAAGACCACTGCGTCGGGATGGAACTGTCGCAGCCAGGCCACGGTGGTGACCACCGGGTTGATCACCTCGTCGGCGGTGGCGGCGATCCCCATCGCGGCGAGTTTGGTGACGTACTGCTGCGGGTCGCGGGTGGGGTTGTTGGACAAGAAGCGCACCGGAAGCTCCCGGCGGCGCAGTTCGGCCAGCGTCTCCGATGCGCCGGGCAGCGCCTGATCACCGAGGTAGATGGTGCCGTCCAAGTCGAACAGGTAGGCCCGATAGTCCCGCGAGGGTCGTGGCGAGAGCGCCGGTGACATCGGCTCACCTCCTTGCTGCCTGGCGCACACACTCTATTGCGCGGGCGCAGGCCTGGGCAGGGGGCCGGAATGAGCATGGTCGCAGCCGTCGCTGCGAGCAAGACTGGACCTGGAACCACGGGGTAAGGAGTCAGTCATGAATGGGAATCTGCACGCACTGTCGGCCGCCGGCGTATCGGTCTGGCTGGACGACCTGTCCCGACGTCGACTGGCCAGCGGCAATCTGGCCGCGTTGATCGCCGACTACTCCGTGGTCGGGGTCACCACCAATCCGTCGATCTTCGCCGCTGCCTTGAAGGAATCAGCCGACTACGCCGAGCCGCTGGCCCAGTTGGGGTCGGTGTCGGTGGAGGAGGCGGTGACACAGCTGACGACCGCGGACGTCCGCGACGCCTGCGATCTGTTCTTGCCGACCTACCGGGCCAGCGGGGGCGTGGACGGACGAGTCTCCATCGAAGTCGCCCCGGACCTGGCTCATGACGCCGCCGCGACGGTGGTTCAAGCCGCCGAGTTGCGGGCCCGAGTGGACCGCGAGAACGTCCTGATCAAGATCCCGGCCACCCGCGAAGGTCTGGGCGCGATCACCGAATCCATCGCGGCAGGGATCTCGGTCAACGTCACCCTGATCTTCTCCGTCGACCGCTACCGGGAGGTGGTGGACGCCTACCTCACTGGGTTGGAGCGGGCGGCGGTGGCCGGGCACGACCTGTCGAAGATCCACTCGGTGGCATCCTTCTTCGTGTCGCGGGTCGACACCGAGGTCGACGCGCGGTTGGAGAAGCTCAGCCACCCCGAACTGGCCGGACGCGCCGGGCTGGCCAACGCGGCCGTGGCCTACGCCGAGGCGGGCCGCCTCTTCGCCGAACCGCGATTCGCTGCGTTGGCGGCCCATGGCGCCCACCGGCAGCGTCCGTTGTGGGCGTCTACCGGGACCAAGAACCCGGCCTTCTCCGACACCTTGTACGTGTCCGGGCTGGTGGGCGATGACGTGGTCAACACCATGCCGGAGAAGACGCTGATGGCCTTCGCTGATCACGGACGCATCGAGGCGCCGCTGGCCGCCGACGGACGCGCCGCTGCCGCGGTCCTGGCCCAGGTCGAGGCGGTCGGGGTCGACCTGGTCGACGTGTTCGAGACCCTGGAGTCCGAGGGCGTGTCGAAGTTCGTGGCGTCCTGGAAGGAGCTCACCGAGGCCGTTCAGCGCGCGATGGCGTGATCAGGTGGGACGCCAAGAACCGTCCCCAGCGTCCCAGGGCTGATCAGCTGAGGCCGTAGGCCTGGTGGATCAGGTAGATCGGGTGCTCGGTCTTCACCCCGGACGACTGCTCGATCTGCCAGCGGCAGGTCTCGGTGTCGCACAGCGCCAGGTCGGGGTTGGTGGCCTTGACCATGTCGAACAGCGGCTTGCCGACGGCCTGGGCGACCTCGTACTTCTCCTTCTTCAGCCCGTAGGTGCCGGCAATGCCGCAGCAGGTGGCGTTGGAGTCGACCACGGTCAGCCCGGGGATCAGTCGCAGCACTTCGATGGCCGGTTTGCCGATGCCTTGGCTCTTCAGCTGGCAGGGCGCGTGATACGGCACGGTCATCTCGATCGGGGCGAAATCGGTGGGCAATTCGCCGGCATCGTGCAGCTCCAGCAGGAACTCCATGATGTCGCGGATCCGGGTGCCGACATCGCGTAGCCGCTCGTCGTCCACGCCCATGATCTCGTGGGCCTCGTGCTTCAACATGCCGGTGCACGACCCCGACGAGGAGATGATCGTCAGATCGGTGCCAGCTGAGCGCAGGTCGTCGCACAGCTTCAGCACGTCGGCGGTCGCGCCCTCGAACAGGCCGTTGGACTGCTGGGCCAGACCACAGCAGCCCTGCTTGGGCACCAGCACCTGGTAGCCCAGATGCTCCAGCACCTCGACGGACTTCTTCGAGGTCTCCACCTCGAAGTAGCCACCGGCACAGCCGTGGAAGAACACCAGCGTGCCCCGCGGGAACGGCCCGGTCGGCTTCGCCCGCTTGCGGAACCAGCCCTCGAAGGTCTGCGACTGGGCCGGCGGCATCGGTGCGTCGGCATGGACGCCGATCACCGCCTCCATCACCTTGCGGATCGGCTTGTTGTTCAGCGCGGCGCGGGCGATCGGTGCCACCGGCGTCATCACCGTGCCCATCAGCACGGTCTTGCCGATCAGGCGATCCCGCAGCGGCATGTGGTCGGCCTTCATCACCGCGCGAGCCTGGGAGTTCAACTCGGCGATCTGGACGCCCTGCGGGCAGACCAGCGTGCAGGTGCCGCAGCTGGAGCAGTAGTCGAGCGAATGATCGACCGACTCGCCGTTGCGGAACCGTTCGGCCTGCGGTCCGACGAACTTCGGACCGGTGAACAGCGGCGTCACCGCAGCCACCGGGCAGGCGGTTTCGCAGATGGTGCACTTCACGCACGCGTCCAGGGTGGCGCGTGACAGTTTGTGGCCGGCGAACGCCAGACCGTCCTCGCCCATGACCAGGCGCTGCTCCGGGGTGGTCATGACAACTCCTTCGTGATCGCCGCGGCGGCTGCGACAGCGCTGGCCACCGCGATCCCGTCACCGGACAACTCCTTCCAGCCGGACGCACCGGCCAGAATGCCGCCGGCTGCCCACAGATTGGGGTACGCCGGGGCGCCCCACGGATCGACCGGACGCATGGCTGCGTCCACGCTGACCCCGACACGGAACAGTGGCTGTTCTGCTCCCCAGTAGTCGCCATGAACCAGCGGACCATCGCCGACGCCGGTCAGCGGCAGCCCGAACAGGGTCTCGCGGACGACCTGGTGGGAGTCGAGTTCTAAGGCGCCCGACTCGAATCCGCCAGTGGCCAGCACGAAGGCGTCGCCGGCGTAGGTGCGTCCGGCGGCGGTGGTCACGCTGGCAACTCGGCCCGCCACCGTGCTGAACGCGTGGGTGCGCACGCCCGGCACGATCCGCACTCCGGCGGAGCGGGCGCGGGCGGTGAGGGCTTCGTTGAGCCGCATCCCCGGCACCGACGGTGGCGGCAGCGGGATCTCGAAGACTTGATGGCCGAGCTTGCCGGCCAGGTCACGCCAGGCCTTGACGTCGGCCAGGCCGAGGACGGCCGGCAACCCGACCACTTCGTCGGAGTTCAGTTGCGGTGACAGCGCCTTGGCGAAGGCGATCCGGAACGCTTCGGTGTCGAATGCCCGGGCGTAGCCCACCCCGAAGGAGTCGACCTCGCCGTCGCGGGCGGGCAGGTCGACCCAGACCTGCCGCGCCGACAGCCGTCCGCCATCGGGCAGGACGGTGCGGGCCAGGTTCTCGGCCACCAGCTGCGGATGGAAGTCCTTCAGCTGCCGGATGCCGACGATCACCAGTTGGGCCCCGTCGCGGACGTGGCCGGCGATCATGCTCGGCTGCGCCAGACAGGTCGGACGGATCGAGCCGACGGCGGTGGGCAGCTGATAGTTGGCCTCGGGGTCACCCACCAGCAAGGCGGGCAACTCCTGCTTCAGGTAGGCCAGTCCGTCGAGGACGGCCGCGGAGCCGGTGGCGGCGTAGGGGTGCGATGTCGCAACCTGACTCACGGCTTTGATCGGGTTCAGAACCCGTTCGGGGGCGTAACCGAAGACGTCGATGGAGCCCTGGCCGAGTTGTAGCCCGCCCAGGCCTTTGTGCAGCAAGGTGACGTCGAGACCGGCATCGACCAGCCGGTTCGCAGCGACCAGGCCGGCCAGACCGGCGCCGATCACGACCGCGCGGCTCATGCGATCACCTCACCTTCGGGCTGTGGCAGATGGGCCACGTCGAGGGTGGCGAAGATCCAGTTGTCGAGTGCGGTTTGGCGCACCTGCTCGCCGTAGAGGATCGGCCACAATCCGATCCACCGGTTCTTCAGGAACAGCCGCATCAGCGCGGTGGCCTGCGCGGCGTCCACGCGTCCGTGGGCGTGGGCGATGCCGGTGGCGCGGGTGCTGCAGAAGCCGCCCTGACAAGGACCCATGCCCAATCGCAGCTGGCGACGCAGGTCGTCGAAGCTGGCCTCGGGCTGGGCGTCCATGGCGTCGATGAGCATCTTGCGGTTCATCAGTTCGCACTCGCAGATGATCTGGGAGTCGAAGCGGTCCTCCTCGCGCTCGGCCAACCGATCAGTGACCTTGTGCGTGCGGCCGGCCAGCGACCCCGGAATCTCCTCGTCGGCGGTGCGGCAGGCGCGTTGCTCGCCGAGCTTGTCGCACATGGCATCGACGATGTGTTCGGCCATCAGCCGGTAGGTGGTGAGTTTGCCGCCGCCGATGGTCAGCATGCCGTCCAGTCCGTCGCGGGTGGTGTGGTCGATCACGGCCATACCGCGGCTCATGTGCCGGGTGTCGGAGGCCGAGACCCGGTCGAGGTGGTGCCCGGCCATGGCGGCGATCTGGCCGGCCCACGGGCCGCCGCAGTTCAGCACGAAG
>CAZLJN010000202.1:0-4812 GCA_964559815.1 uncultured Propionibacteriaceae bacterium | reverse complement strand
TGGATGGAATGGTCGCGTGGTTGGCGGGCTACCGCGACTCTGTGGGTGGCTCGTGGGGCAGCGTGCTCGAGGCGGGCGGCTATGTGTGGAACAGCAGTGGTGGCCAGGTATTGAGTGGTCGGTGGCCAGACACTACCGGCGCGGTCGCAAGCCTCATGGCCTTCGGTGGTGCGGTCGGGGTTGCCACCTACAACACGACCGGCGCCGGGGTGATCTGGCCGTCCAAGCTCTTCAACGACGGCAAACCGGTCGCGGGCCAGCCCACGGGCTGCCGAATGCCGCCGGACCACTCGTCGCTGCAGAGCCTGGTGGGAAACATGGCAGACGTCTACGACGAACCTGGGACCATCGAGATCACCACTGTCGGCGAGCCCCCTCATACCCGCACCATTGTCACAATTCCTGGGACGGAGACCTGGTCGCCGGGTGGGGCTAACCCTGCCGACCTTGTTGGAAACCTGGTGACCGCCGGCGGAAGCAGCGCCACCTACTCCGAGGCGGTGAAGCTCGCCATGGAGAAGGCCGGGGTGCCAACCGATGGCCAAGTCGTGATTGTGAGCCATTCCCAGGGCGGCATGACTGCGGCGATGCTTGCTGCGGATGCCGACTTTGTCTCGAAGTACCACGTGAGCGACGTGATGACCTTTGGTGCGCCGGTCGACAACCAACGCATCGATTCCCGAGTCAACATGGTGTCGATTCAGAATGCGGGGGACATCGTGCCCCACGTCGATCTGGACGGCAACAAACTCGGAACCCCCGTCGCGCTACCAGAGGCGGGTGCCAACCGGCATACCGTCACGGTGGCAGATAGCGCCGATATCAGCCAGACCATTCTCGGGACCGTGCGGCCTTTCGAGAGCATTCCTGCGGCGATCCTCCACGAGCATGACCCGAGGCACTACCAATCGAACATTGCCAGTAGCACCAATCCGGTGCTGTCCGGCTTCGAGTCCCGCCTGCGTGATGAGGGCTACCTCGGAACCGGAGGGACGACTGTGCGAGTGCCCGTGGGGAGGGTCTACGGATGAGCATGCCCATGGTCCCCCCGGCGCAACCGCCTCGGCGGCAGCGATCGAAGGCAACATGGCTGGTTGTGGTCGCCCTCGGAGTGGCCCTGGCCATCGGCGTCGGAAGCTACGTCGCCGACAGTCTGGGCGTTGGCACCCGGCAGTGGGCGTGTCAGTCTCAGGCCCAACAGCTGTTGGGCCGCATACCCGGGGTGTCGTCGGTACACGCAACCTGCGTGACTCACATCGAGTACATCACTCAAGAGGTGGAGGTCGTGATCGACTCGACTTCTGATGACTCGACCGTGTCGGTGGCGACCGCTGTCCTGACCGCGATGGCGGAGTCCAAACAGGTCCAGGAGTGGGACGTCCCGCGCTTTCGCAGACAAGACGGTCAGTCGACGTCAGTCATCTGGACCCGGCTGGGCATCTCGCCACGGAGCGCGGTTATGGAGGTCGCACGCAAGTGGGGAATCACACCCCGATGAGCCCGGGGAGGAGGCCGTCGGCTCAGCTGATGCCGTCGGTTCGGGGAGGCAGCTGGCGGTACGCCGGGTGTATCGCGCATTCAAGGAGTCAACAATGACGCAGTCAATAGCGATGGAAGGCCTGTCGTGGCAGGACGTGATGGGCCGGGTCAGTGCCCTCGCTGATCGTGACGCCGAGGGTGCCGAGGACGTCGACCCGGTCGCCGTAGCCGTCGCCCAACACCTCCTCGCTGGTGTCCGCGCGTTCGTCGTGGCCACCCACGGCGACGAAGGCGTCGCGATCCGCTACTCGAAGGTGGGTCCGCAGGCGTTGGTGGTGGTGCAACCGATCACCAGACGCGATGACCACATCGCCGCTGTCGGGGATCCAACATTCCGCATGGTCCATGCGAGCCAGGCGTGGCAAGCGATCGCGGGATACCTGCCGCAGGCGGCGATCTTCGGTGCGTCGGTGATCGAGGGAAGCTTCCAGGGCCGGGATCTCGCCCCGGGGGATGACGGCTGGGCCAACGAAGTGGCCAATCTGCAAATGAGCGTCGAAGCCTGGCCGACCCCCGAGCGTCCGGTCCGGTCGTGGGCGCATTGGTGGTCGGTGATCGGCGAGCACCTCTACGACCTCCGTCTCCGTGACGGTTCGTGGATCGGCGTGGAGCGCCCACGGGGCTCGGTGGCCGCGGAGTTCGAGTGGGCGGTCGCCGGTGCCACGGATGTGCTGGCCTCGGCACAGCGCTCAGCCGACGCAGAGTGAACGCGTTCGGCGTGGCCTGAACTACTCGGCGACGACCGGGATGCCGCCGGTGGTGTCGGACGGGCTGTCCAGCGGCTCGGCACTGCCCGGCAGTCGGACGGTGAACTCCGCGCCACCGCTGGCGGCGCGTCCGGCCTTCACCCAGCCGCCGTGGGACTTGATCGTCTGGGCGACGATCGACAGGCCCAAGCCGGAACCCGGCGTGGTGCGGGCCTTGTCGGAGCGGTAGAACCGGTCGAACACGTGCGGCAGGTCGGCCTCGGCGATGCCCGGGCCCTCATCAGAGATCCGCAGCCGGTCGCCGACCAGCCGCACCTTGATCCGTCCACCCGGCGGGGAGAACTTCACCGCGTTGTCGAGCAGGTTGGTGATCGCCCGCTCCAGGCTGTCGGGCTCGCCGACCAGGTACAGCGGCTCAGTCTCGACGTCGAAAATCAAGCCCGGCCCGCGCCGCTTGGCGCGGGTGACGGCGTTGTTCACCACGTCGCGCAGGTCGATCGGCTCAGGGTGGGCCTCCACCTTCTCGTCGCGCGACAGGTGCACCAGGTCGCCGATCAGCTGGGTGAACTCGCCCAACTGGGCGGCGATGTCGCGCAGAATCTCCGAACGAGCACCCTCGGGCAACATGCCCTGGCGTTCGTCGGCGATCAGCAGCTCGACGTTGGTGCGCAGCGACGTCAGCGGCGTCCGCAGCTCATGCCCGGCGTCGGCGATCAGCCGTCGCTGCCGCTCGCGGGACGAATACAGCGAGCGCATCATCGTGTTGAACGCGCCGGTGAGATCGGTCAGCTCGTCGCCGCCACCAGGCTCGATCGGCTGCAGCTGATCGGTCTCGGTGACCCGGGTGACCGCCTCGGTCAGCCGTTGGATCGGCCGCAGGCCCGAGCGGGCGATGACCCAGCCGATCGCGCCGGCCAGCAGCACAGCGAGCAAGCCGAAGGTGAGCAGCGAGAACGCCAGAATGCGCAGGATCTGGTCGTTGGGCTCCATGGGCCGCGCCATCACCAGCGCGTAATACACCGGGCTGGTCGCCCCCGGCGGCAGATCGGCGAACGGCACCGCGACGATCCGGTAGCTCTGCCCGTCGGAGGCCACTCCGGTGCGGGCGGAGGTGCCCATCTGGGTGCGCGCGATGGCGAGCTCGACCGAAGTGGACTGTAGCTTCGCGCCGTCGCCTTGAGGATTGAAGGTCTGCCCGTCGGCGCGCACCAGCATCATGGTCACGTTCGCTGTGGCCAATGCCTCACTGTTCAGTCCGCCCAAGGACTCGGCGTCGCCGGCGATCCACTTGCCGGTGAGATCGGCCACCGCCAACAACTCGCGGTCCATCTGGTCGTAGATCGCGAAGGTGGTGATCAAGTAGGCCGCGATTCCGGTGATGGCGACGGCCGAGGCCACCGCCGCCGAGATCAGCGCCATCAACCGGTCGTGCAGCGGCCGGTTCGTGACCGAGAGGACGGAGCGGATCCAGCGGATCACGGCGGGGTCTCGCGCAGCACGTAACCGATGCCGCGCACGGTATGGATCAGGCGGGTTTCGCCCTCACCCTCGGTCTTGCGGCGCAGATAGCCGATGTACACCTCCAACGAGTTGGCGGTGGTGGGGAAGTCGAAGCCCCACACCTCATTCAGCAGCCAGGAGCGCTCGAGCACCCGTCGCGGGTTCTCCAGGAAGGTTTGCAGCAGGGCGAACTCGGTACGGGTCAGGCTGATCCGCCGGCTGCCCCGGCTGACCTCGCGGGTCTGCAGGTCGAGGCTGAGATCGGCAAAACTCAACAACTCGGTGCCTTCGGCTTCACCGCCGGGACGCACCCGCCGGGTCAGCGCCCGCAGCCGGGCCTGCAGCTCGTCGAAGGAGAACGGCTTGGCCATGTAGTCGTCCGCGCCGGCGTCCAGGCCGTCGACACGGTCGCCGACGGCGTCGCGGGCGGTGAGCACCAGGATCGGCACGTCATTGCCGGACGCGCGCAGCGAGCGGGTGGTTTCCAGCCCGTCCAGCCGCGGCATCATCACATCCATGATGACCGCGTCGGGACGCAGCGAGCTCAACCGGGCCAGCGCATCGACGCCGTCATTGGCGGTGGTGACTTCGTACCCCGAATAGCGCAAAGAGCGGGCCAGGGAATCCCGAACCGCCTGATCATCGTCCACAACGAGGATGTGCATGGCTACAGCCTGCCACGTAGCGCCAGTTCCACGGGTGCCACCGTCCCGCGTGGGCACCGATTCGCCTGCGCAGCGCTCAACCGACCAGTTCGCGGGCCCGCTTCATCAACTCCGGCATCGCGGCCTCGATCTGGTGCAGGGTGACCACGAAATCGCTGTCGTCGCCGTACCACGGGTCCTCGATCTCGGAGCCCGGCACGGCGTCCGGGTCGAAATCGGTGAGCAGGTAGAGGTGATCGGCGTGCGGGGCCAACTGCCGCAGCTTGGTCAGATGCAAGGTCTCCATGCCGATCACCAGGTCGGCATCGTCGACCTCCTCGGCGGTGACCCGGTGCGCGGTGTGCGGACCGATCGCATAGCCGGCGTCCTTCAGGACGGCGACAGCGCGGGGGTCCATCGGG
>CAZLJN010000201.1:0-4876 GCA_964559815.1 uncultured Propionibacteriaceae bacterium | reverse complement strand
ATGCCTTGAAGCGATTCATAGTGATCGCGTCCGCCTGATCAGCCAGCACGTGGGCGAGGCGCAGGTCGTCGGTCCAGGATTGCTCAGCCATGAGCGCCAATCTAGCCGAACGCGCGTTCCATCCTCCGGAACGACTCCAGACGCTCCATAGTCAGTCGGCCGTCGGCCACGGCCGCATCCAGGCCGCAGTCCACCGCGGCGGTGTCGTGGCGGCAGCCGCGCGGGCAGTCGACGATCAGCTCAGCCAGATCGCCGAAGGCGGCAATGAAGGAGTCCGGGGTCACATGGCTCAGCCCGAAGGATCGAATGCCGGGGGTATCGATCACCCAACCGCCGGGGGCCGGCAGCTCCAGAGCGATCGCGCTGGTAGAGGTGTGCCGACCGCGGCCGGTGACCTCGTTGACTTCGCCGGTGGTCCGATCGACTCCGGGAATCAGTGCGTTGACCAGCGTGGACTTGCCGACGCCAGAATGCCCGACCAGGACGCTCATCCGACCGGTGAGAGCCTCGCGGAGTTCGTCCAGATTCGAGCCGGGTTCGACCGCCACCACGCTCACCCCGAGCGGGCGGTAGGTCGCCATCAGGCCGTCGGGCGCGGCGAGATCAGACTTGGTGAGCACCAGCAGAGGATCCAGACCCGCGTCGTAGGCGGCCACCAGGATGCGATCGATCATGCCCACTCGCGGCGGCGGGTCGGCCAGCGCGGCCACGATCACCAGTTGATCGGCATTGGCCACCACCGGCCGCTCATAAGGGTCATCGTCGTCGGCGGTGCGACGCAGCACCGTGTCTCGTTCGCCGACTTCGACGATGCGGGCCAGGCTGCCCTCGTCGCCGGAGGTGTCGCCGACCAGCCGAACCCGGTCACCGACGATCACCGCCTTGCGGCCCAGCGGGCGGGCCTTCACCGCGGTCACCACGACGTCGACGCCGGCGATCCGGCAGCGGTAGCGACCACGATCGACTGCCACCACCCAGCCGTCGCGGGCGTCGTCATAGCTGGGACGATCCTTGGTGCGCGGACGCGAACGCTTGCCGGCCCGCTCGAAGCCGTGGTGCGGATCGACGGTGATCGCGTCGTGGACCCGGCGGCTCATCGCTGACCGCCCACCATCGTCGTCCACAGTTGCTCGAAGTCGGGCAGGGTCTTGGTGGTGCAGCCGACGTCGTCCAACTCGATTCCGGGGGTGACCAGTCCGATCAGCGCCCCGGCGTGCGCCATCCGGTGATCGGCATAGGTCGCGAAGAGCCCGCCCGCGCGGGGTGCCGGGGTGATCTGCAGACCGTCGGCGGTCTCTTGCACCCCGACGCCGATCCGGCCCAGCTCGCGGGCGAGAGCGGCCAGCCGGTCGGTCTCGTGCCCACGAATGTGGGCGACACCCGAAATCGTGCTCGGGCCATCGGCGACCGCAGCCAGGGCGGCGGCCACCGGGGTCAACTCGCTGACCTCGTGCAGGTCCACCACCGCGCCACGGACGCCGTCGGCGGCCACGGTCAGGGTCCGTCCGCCCTCGGAGTCGGCGTAGCGGAGTTGTGCTCCGAAGGCGGCCAGGACGTCGGCGAGCTGATCGGCGGCCTGCACCGAGTCGGTCGGCCAGGCGGTGGTCAGTTCGCCGCCGGTGATGATCGCGGCGGCCAACAGGGTGGCCGCGTTGGTCAGGTCCGGCTCGACCACCTCGTCGATGGCGCGGATCGGGCCGGGCTCGACCAGCCAGGTGAGCTGGTCGGGCTGACTGATCCGCACCCCGTGGCGGGCGAGCATGGTGCAGGTCATGTCGATATGGGGACGCGACGGCACGGTGGAGCCGGCCAGCGTGATCTGCAGGCCCTCGCGGTAGCGGGGCGCAGCGAGCAGCAGGGCCGAGACGAACTGGCTGGACGCGCTGGCGTCCACGGTGACCGCGCCACCGACCACCGTCGACCCGCCGGCGACCTCGAACGGGATCGCCCGTCCGTCGATGGCAGCACCCAGGCCGGCCAATGCGTCCAGCAGCGGACCGACCGGGCGCTGCGCCGCGGCCGGATCACCGACGAAGCGTGTGCCGGTGGCGGCGAGCGCGGCGATCGGCGGCAGGAAGCGCATCACGGTGCCGGCCAGGCCGACGTCGATCGTGCCGCCCCCGCGAACCTCAGCGATGGGGGAGACCTGCAGCCGGTCGGCTTCCTCGTCGATCGTGGCGCCGAGGCAGCTCAAGCCCTGGCGCATCAACGTGGTGTCGCGGGAATCCAGGACGCCACTGAGCCCGGACGGTCCATCAGACAGGGCGGCGACGACCAAGGCCCGCGCCGATGCCGACTTGGAACCGGGCACTTGCACCGTCCCGGTGACCGGCCCGGCAGCAACCGGCGCAGACCAGGTGCTCAAGAAACAGCGCTCTCAATCTGTCGACGCAGGAACCGGGCGTGTGTGGCCGCGCCTTTGGTGACAGCCTGGGAGGAGCGGGCGGCTTCGGCCTTCCTGCGGGCGACCAGTTGGCGGTACGCACGGACGCGCCAGGCCAGATCGGGCTCGCCCTCAGTGTCCAGAGCGGCCAGCACCACCCCGCCGAGCAGCGCGACGTCGGCACCGAACTTGGCGCGATCGTCGGCCGCGGCCTTGATCGGATTGTTGGTGATCACCTGGGGAATCATGGTGGCGGCGAGCAGCCCGGCGCTGATCCGACGTCCGGCGCCGGTGGCCAGGCCGATACCGCCGATGATCTGAGCGATGCCGCAGTAACGGGCGACGCCGACCGCGTCGGCGGGCAGGAAGCCGGCGGCTTCGTCCGGCAGCGCCGACTTCAGCGGCGGCAAGACCTTGTCGACGACCGGCTGGGCAGCCTCGGTGTAGTCGCGAGGGTTCCGGACCGCCTTGATGCCGTTGATGACGAAATAGCTCGCCAACAGGGTGCGGGCAGTGAAGCGCAACAGACTCATGGGTCATTCCTACCCTGTGCACCACCACCTGCCAAGCCGCGACGCCCGCAACCACCACCGATGTATCCCTGCGCGGTGGTGCTGCGTCTATGTGTGCGACAACGTCAGAAGGGAAGACAACATGGTCAAGAACGTAGGCAACACCGACAAGGTGGTTCGGGCAGCGATCGGCGTCATCGCGCTGGTGGCGGCCTTCCTGGTCGGAATCACCAGCGTGGCCGGCATCGTGCTGGCAGTGGTTGCGGTGATCGCACTGGGCACCGCTGCGGTCGGATTCTGCCCGCTGTACCGCCTGTTCGGACTCAACACCTGCGCCACCAAGTAGTCGCAGGCAGGCGGCGGCGCGCTAGATTCGGCAGGTGGCCATCACCGAAGATCAGCTCGCCGCCGCCCTGCCCGGGCTGTGGGGCTACGCCCGCGCGCTGACCCGTGATGAGGACGCCGCGGCCGACCTCGTCCAGGAGACGGCGTTGGCGGCGTGGGAGAAGGCCGAACAGTTCCGCGGTGAGGCCGGCGCGGCCACCTGGCTGCACCGGATCATGTACCACCGCTTCATCGATGCCACCCGCCGGCGCCTCCCCGTGCCGATCAGCGACGACGAGCTGGTCGCCGCAAACGAGCGCGCCTGGGCCGATGACGCCTACACCGTGTCGGCTGACGTGGTGCTGGAGCGTGCCGAGGATCGCGACGCGCTCCAGGAGGCGCTGATCCGGCTGCCTGCCAGCCACCGCTCCGCCGTCCTGCTCCACGACCTGGAACAGCTGACGGCCGCCGAGGTGGCCGAAGTGCAACAGATCGGCGTCCCGGCAGCGAAGCAGCGGATTCGGCGGGGTCGGCAGTTGCTGGTCAGTGCTCTGGCCTCCGGGGTGGAACGTCGGGCGGTGCTCGGTGGCGTCCCGCTGAACTGCTGGACGGCGCGCAGCCGCATCCTGGACTACCTCGATGGTGATCTCAGCGCGAGCGAGCGCACCCAGGTGGAACGGCATCTGGCCGGGTGCCCGACCTGCCCGGCGCTGTACGCCTCGATCGTCGGCGTCACCGGCGCCCTGGCGGCCATGCGTGACCCCGATTCGGTGGTGCCTGAGCGGGTCGCCGAGCGGGTGCGGACCATGACGAAGCCGGGGAGGTGAGTCGGGTGTGTGGACGATTCGCGGCCTCGGCGAGTGCGGAGGAGTTGATGGACTTCTTCGAGATCGACGAGAAGGTCGACGGGCTGCCGCCGGCCACGTACAACATCGCCCCGACCGACCCGATCGCCGTTGTTGTCGAGCGCGAACGCGATGGGGGAGTGCGCCGGCTGCTGACGCCGATGCGCTGGGGGTTGGTGCCCTCGTGGGCACCGGATGATCGCGGTGCGGCGCGACTGATCAACGCCCGGCTGGAGACTGTGGCAGACAAGCCGTCCTTCCGGAAGGCGTTCGCGACCCGGCGCTGCCTGATCCCGGCCGACGGCTACTACGAATGGCGTCCGGTGGCCCTGCCGAATGGCAGGACCGGCAAGCAGCCGTACTTCATCCACCCCGCTGATGGCGGACGGCTGGCGATGGCCGGGCTGTACGAGTTCTGGAAGGCACCGGAGGGCAGTTGGCTGGTGACCACAGCGATCATCACCACCGCTGCCACCGACCGGCTGGGCGACGTCCATGACCGGATGCCGGTGGTGGTGCAGCCCGGGCACTGGGACGCCTGGCTCGACCCCGGCCTGACCAGCGGCGCTGAGGCCCTGGTCAGCGTGCCGGTGGCCGACCTGGACTTCTATCCGGTATCCGATGCGGTCAACCGGGTCGCCAACGACGGTCCGCAACTGTGCGCACCGGTGGCGCCGGAATAGCTCGACCCGCTGAGGACGTTGATCGGGTGTGAACATGACCCTGTCAGCTCCCGCTGCTGCACCCTCGCAGGTCCGGCAGCGGCTAGGCTCGTTCACGATGAATCTGACGACACCTGAGAGCGTGGAGGC
>CAZLJN010000200.1:992-4886 GCA_964559815.1 uncultured Propionibacteriaceae bacterium | reverse complement strand
AGGGCCGGCCAGCGCCCACCAGCAGCAGCTGCGCCTGGTGGCCCGGCACAGCACCCTCGGCCAACGATTCGGCCCAGGATCGGGCCCCCACCAGCGCGGGCAGGTTCGACCTGGCCACCAACAAGGTCAGGTCCGAGCGCTCCACCAGGGGAATAGCGCTGCCCTCCAAGCCCAGCCGGCCCGCGTCCACGATCACGTCCGCGCCATCGCTGGCGACGTCGCGCAGCACCTCGGCCAGCGGCTCCCACAGCTGCGACAGACCCAGCGCCTGCTCATGGCTGTGCGCACCCACCAACACCGACGCCGACGTGTCAGGAATCGGGAACGCGATTCTGGTCAGCGTCGCCGCCAACAAACCGGCGCGCTGTGCCGGCACCAAATCCACCAAACCCGCAGGGCGTACCTGGCCACGGAAGTAGCCGGCCAAAATGGCCGGGCCGCCCGTGGGATCGGCCTCGACCACGATCACCGGCCGTGGCCACACCGAAGCCAAGCCCAGCACCGTCGAGGTCACCCCAGGCGAGCCCGACGCCGACACCAGCGTGTAGACAGCCATCAACGCGCCCTGGAATCCAGCACGACCGCGACCTTGCCCGTCGCCGCCCGCGCGGCCAGATCAGCAGCCTGGCCACTTTCCACGACCACGTCGACCACCGTCTGGGTGTCGCCAGGAGTCACCGCCACAACCGTGGCCGCGATCGCGACCGGCGTACCGGTCACCTCACCGCCCTGGCCCGGCGTCTGCACCAGCCGCACCACATCACCAGCCCGCAACGGCGTAGCCGGCATCAACCCCGCCGCGACAGGCACACCCACCACCGACTGGCCCGCAGCGGGGATCACCGCATCCGCGACCTGGTCCGGCGTCAGCAATGCCCCGGCCACCAAATCGGACGAGGCGCGCTTACCCACCAGCGACTGCAGCTGCGCTGCCGGCACCGTGCGCAGCGACGGATCAACCGACACCCGCGCCGTACCGAGATCCTGCGCAGTGATCACCGCACCACGATCCACACCAGCACGCACCACAACCACCTCAGCGCCGGCGCCACCCAACCACAACAACACCCCCAGCAGCGCGCCGGCCGCCACCAAGGCCGCCGCGATCACCACCAGCAGTGGGCGCCGCCGCAACCGCGGAGCACCCACTGCCGGCGTCGTAGCCGCCACCCCCAGCGGCACGCTCTTCACATCCACCTCAGTAACCACGTCTACGCCTCTCATTTGCCCCGGACCACAATCACCTGTAGCTCGCCAACCTCGACACGCTCGGTGGTCGACAGATTCACCGGAATATCGCCGGCCTGCCCGTATCCAGACCAGTGCGCCACCCAGTGAGAGGTCGCCGTCACCGTGTAATCCCCCTGGCGCTGATACACATAGCCGCAGGTCGGCGACGGCCCACCCGGACCGCCAGACCACTTCGTGCCCTTGCCGCATTTGACCTTCGACCCGTCGCCCATATCCCAGGTCACCGACTCGACCTCGACCGTCATCCGCATAGCCCCAGCCGACGCACTCACCGGCCCCCACGTCGACGCCGACGGATTCTCCGCCCACATCCAATTCGGCATACCAACCACCAGGAGCGTGCCCTGCTTCGGTGCCATCCCCACCGTGATCGGCCGCAAAGGAATCCTGGCAAGTAGCGACTGCGCCAGCTGCTCCGGCGACGCCGACGGCGGGAACCAAACCCAGCCCAAGCGACCATCGCCCATCACGCAGGTGGCATGAACATAGGTGTCAATGTCGGTCGGCATGGAATCACCCGACGCCTCCGGCGGCTCATTGCGATCCACGATGATTCCGTGCGTAAATGCAGCGCATGATGGGTACTTCGGTGACCCACCAGATCCACCGTCACCCCCCGAGCCCCCGCCGCCATCACCAGGGTCATCAGTGATCACACACTCCGGGTCGTACGGATTGTCCGAGCAGCGAGCGCCACCAGCATTTGCGGGCGCTGTGGGCCCGGCGATCAGGAGGAGCGACAGCAGGGTCAGTACCGTGAGGAGCCGCTTCACCGGTGGCACTCTCCGGTGGAGGCGGTCTCACCAAACACACGCCACGTCTTGCCTGGCTTCCGCACAGAGAACTGGCGCACACCGAACTTCTCGGCCGGGGCTCCAAGCACGGCACCCGACTTATCTAGTCGCTGGATCGCCGTCTTGTCGTGGCACACGGTGATGTGAACTTCGAGTCCACGCTCGTTATGGTTATCAACCACATCGGACACTTTCACCCAGACAGTCGCCGGTCCGCTAGAGAACCGGTCGCCGCTCTTTCTCAGCTGAGAAAGAGCGTCCAAATTTGCCGCCATCATCGTGTAGCCCGTGTATGCCGCGAGCATCGCCCGTGCCTCGGCTGCGGAGTACTTGGCCGGGGCCTCGAAAAGCGCGTCTTTAGTCGCCTGGTAGCCATCGAGCGCTGCGAGCGCGGCCGCCTGGTCAGGGCTGAGTGACTGTGACGGCGAAGGGCTCGGCGCCGTCAAGCTCGGCCCGCCAGCCGGCGATGCCGACCCGCCAGGTGTAGGTGTCGCACAGCCCGCAGCGAGTGCCAGCAGCACCGCCAGGCCCAGGAATTTTCGCATCTCGATCTCCTCCCCTAACCACATAAGCCCTCAGGGAGGGTCGATCTGGACACGATCGACCAACAAATTTCGCCCTGGGGGTGGCTACGTGCATTCTAGGTGGCACCTCCGACACCCCCACAAGCACCCAAAACCCAAGCACCCGGCAGCACCTATTTTGCAAAATAGGTGGCGGCCTGGCATGGGTATCGCTAGTGCCCGCACCCCGTGCATGGAACCGTGATCCGCTGATCTGGCACCGCAGCCGGATGAGAGAGACCGCCCCTGCGCGTGTGGGCCGCAGTGTTGTGGTTGGGTGGCGCAGGCGCGGAGGTGGGACCGCCCCCTACGCGTGTGGCCGCAGTCTTTCTCGGCCATTCTGATTCCTCTCTAATCAGACCGCCCCCTACGCGTGTGGGCCGCAGGAACCGACCCGAGATTCCCACTCCCACACATCGGACCGCCCCCTACGCGTGTGGGCCGCAGGCTAGCTGACTAGGCCCGCAGGCGCGCGCTGGGACGCCAACGAGTTACTCCGCTGGGGTGACCTGCGCCGAAGGCGCTTTGGTCTTCCTACCTCTGCACCAGGGGCCACATTCTCAGCAGCCGGTTCTGGCTCGTTAGGCACCCGATACGAAGCCTCGGGGACCCGCTTGTCGCAGGCATCAGGCAATACCGAATCCACCACACCCTGCCCCGGCTTGGGTTTCGCCAGGGACACAGGTTGGGTATCGGACTCGGCAAGAATGGTGGCCGCCGCAGCGGCAATGTTGTGGGCGGCGTTGAGATCTCGATCGATCACGACACCGCACTGGCTGCACCGATAGGTGCGCTGAGATAGGCCCAGGTTGGGATGCCGCGCACCGCACACCGAGCAGGTCTTCGAGGACGGCAGCCACCGATCAACCACCAGCAAGCGCGACCCGTACCAGGCCGTCTTGTACTCCAGCTGGCGACGGACCTCACCAAAACCCACGTCGAGGATCGCCCTGTTCAGGCCGGTCTTCTGGCGGACGTTGCGGCCGGGTTGGTCGACGGTGCCCCGCGCCGAAGCCGTCATACCGACCACGTTCAGATCCTCGATCCCAATGTGGGAGAACGAGAACGACAGCTGCTTGGTGACTTGGTGAATCCAGGCCTGGCGGCGCTCCGCCACGCGAGCTTGAATCCGGCCGATCCGTCGTGCGGCCTTGGCCCGGTTCGCCGAACCCGGCTGGGTGCGGGCATAGATCCGCTGAGCACGAACCAGCTGATCGCGCGCCTGATCAGCCCAGCGCTGGTTAGCGACCATTTCGCCGGTCGACAACGCGGCCGCCGTCTTCACC
>CAZLJN010000200.1:0-982 GCA_964559815.1 uncultured Propionibacteriaceae bacterium | reverse complement strand
CGCCGACCAGACCAGCAGCCCGTTGACGGCGCGACGCCACGACCGGCCGTGCAGGGTGCGCCACCAGGATCGAGGCGTACCAGCGATCACCCTGCCGCGACACCGTGACCGACTTGATCTGCAACTCGTCACCACGGGTCTGCATCCGCACCAGGCGGCGCAGGTTCGAGTGAATCCGCACCTCACCAATCGCCGGGATACGAACATGGCGGGCATCCAGCACCCGGATCGTCGGCTTCTTCACGTCGTGATGAACCCGGAAGCTATCGCGCGACTTGCCCTTCTTCTTGAACCGCGGATAACCCACGCGCTTGCCCGCTCGGCGGCCAGCCAGGGAATCGAGCCAGTTCTTGTATGCGGTGTCGGCATCGGCCATCGCCGACGAGAACGAGTACGAGCTGACGGTGCGCCACCACGGCGACACCCCCTCGTCCGCCGTCTTCTCATCACCACGCTCACCCCGCCAGACGGCCAGGTTCGTGAACGCGGACGGGATCTCACCAGCCATCTCACGGGCGGCGGCGTTGGCTGCTTTCCGCTCAGCCGCGGTGGGCTCCTCAACCCCGGCCAGAACCGTGTCGCGGGCCTCCGTGAAGGCCTGGTGGGCGGCGACCTTACGGGCCAGTGCGTAGTTGAAGGCCCAACGGGCGGCGCCGGCGTTACGGGCCAAAGCGGCACGCTGGGCAGCGGTCGGGTCCAGACAGACCCGCCACGCACGCAACTGCACCACCGCCGACACCTCCTCGACCTCCACCTTTCCAGCCACCACCGACACTCAGCTGACCAGCTCGCGCACTCTGCGGATCTCGGCCTGCACCTCATCGATCGTCAGCTGGTCGACCAGCTGACGGGCCCGGCCGATCGCTCTTGCTACCTCGTCGGGGAACCGGGCCTCGACCGCGGCGACCTCCTCGGGGTTGGCGGCGCACTTCAGCTCGAACACCAGCTGGTCCTCGACGACGTCGACCAAGGCGGCACCAAG
>CAZLJN010000199.1:0-4909 GCA_964559815.1 uncultured Propionibacteriaceae bacterium | reverse complement strand
CTTCAATCATGCTGTGCTGCTTTCGTCCGTGCCGATCACCAACCGCCTCCGCCGCCACCGCCGAAGCCGCCGCCACCGGAGAAGCCCGAGCCGCCGCTGGTCGCGGCGGTCGCCGCCTGCATCGAGGACGACACGCTGCTGGCCAACGAATCCAGCGACGAGGTCAGGTTGCCCAGCCCGAAGCCGGTGTTGAAGCCGTAGCCGTAGTACCAGTAGGGGGCGAACTCGTAGCGCCCTTCGGCGGCCAACTGCTGGAAGATCGCCGTCCAACGCTCGGCCACCCCGAAGACCATGGCGTAGGGCAGGTAGCGGGAGAACACGTCGATGCCCTCCTCGAACTTGATCTGCTCAGCCTCGGCGGTGGTCAGGTACAGCTCGAAGCCCTTGGCCTGGGCCAGCACCGCCGACCCGTCGGCAGTGCGTCGGCCGAAGGAGTTGTTGCGGATCAGCACCCCGATGCCCACCACGATCAGGGCCAGACCCACCAGCCCCCAGCCGACCTGGCCGAGCAGCAGGCCCAGCCCGACACCGGCAGCGACCAGCACCACCGCACCGCCGATCGCCAGACCGCGGGCCAGCGCCGGATTGCCGACGAACCAGTGCAGTTCTTTGGTGACCCGGTCGTACATCGCCGAACGGATCTCGGTGAGCATGCCCGCGTAGGAGGAGTCCCGCAGATCGGCAGTGGTCACCTGGCCGCCATCGGAGAACAGCTTGGAGATCATCTTCTCCTCGTAGCCGACGAGTTCGTCGGTGCCTTGAGTGAGGGTGAAGGTGAAGTCCTTCTTGCCGGTCTGCTCGATGGTCAGATGCTTCCTGACCGCCAGATCGACCATGGTGGCGGTGATATCGCGCTGGTCGGCGGTGGCGTCCATCAAGGTGCCGATCTCGCCGGGACGCGCCCCCCGCGGCGGCGTGAAGGCCACCGTAACCGGGGCTTTGGCGTTGTCATAGCCGATGGTGGCTTGCTGACCGGCGGCCGGCGCCAGACCCGGAGTCAGCCCGAGGTAGACCTGATCGCGGGCGGCCCGCCGGGTGCGACGCCACAGCAGGAACAGTCCGCCGGCGGCGAGCAGAGCAGTCACCGAACCGGTGAAGACGTTCACCGGGAACATATTCTGCACAGTAAGGCGCTTGGTGTAGCGCGGCTCGGCACCGACGAAGGTGCCCGCCGGGAAACCGGCCACCACCTCAACAAAGGTGCCGTTGCCCACGTCGGTGGCGGCGAAGGTGGCACTATCACCGGCCGTCGTCGCGGTGCAGGGGGTCGAGGTTGACCCGTTGATGAAACAGGCGGTCTTGGTGATGCCCGTCGGTCCGGTGAACGCCACCGACACCTTGTCGATCGGCACCTGCCAGCCCTTTCCGATCACGTCCCAGTTGAACTCGTCCAGCCCGGAAGCCGCATTATTGGGCTCCACCAGGCCACGGACGGTGTAGTCGACCTGATAGTTCTGAGTTCCGGTGAACTCCTGATTCTCGTTGCCCACCCGAATGATCAGGTTGCCGTTGCTCTCCTCGGAGGAGACCTCGGTGGTGGCACCACTCGAGCTGGTCACCGCGCCCATCGAGTAGTCGTACATCCGCCACCGATCGTTGGACGCCACCTGCTGGAGCGGGAAGGCCAGGTACAGCCCGTGGCCGGAATCGGCGCCGAAGTCGAAGGCGATGTCGAAGTGCACCGTGGTCACCCCGTCTTTGCCGACGGTGGCCGTGACCTGGAAGTCCTTGATCGAATCGTCGCTGCTGTCTGCCCGACTCACGGTGGGAACCATCAGCACCCAGCCCAGGGCGATCATCAACGCTGCGATCCCGCTCACCATCCGACGCATGACATGAGCCTAACAACGCCACCCCACACCCGGGCGCGAGACGCGGGCCACTACAGTGAGCCGAGAAGGGAGGCCACGATGACCGGTGCGCAGGTGAATGCCGAAGTGCTGGCCGTGATCGTGGCCCTGGTCGACGGACGGCCGGCCGTGATGACCCTCGGCGAGCCGCCGCGACTGCCGTCCGGCCCGCTGCTGCCAGGGCACCGCTCGCTGCAACAGGCGACCCGTGCCTGGGTGGAAGAGCAGACCGGACGCCGCCTGGGCTACCTCGAACAGCTCTACACCTTCGCCGACGTCGATCGCACCGACACCGGACGCGAGTTGTCGATCTCCTACCTGGGCCTGACGACGGCCGGCGATTCGGGGATCGGCGGCTGGACCGACTGGTACGCCCTTTTCCCATGGGAGGACCGCCGCAGCAGCGACCTGCTCCCCCAAGACCTCGAACGCGCCCTGTACGCCTGGGCCGGCTCCTCCCCCGAATCGGACGAACGCCGCCGCCGGGTGGCGATCACCTTCGGCCTGGCCGGACGGGGCTGGCAGCCCGACCTGGTGCTGCAGCGCTACGAACTGCTGTACGAGGCCGGGCTGGTCGCCGAAGCCCCGGTCGACCGCCGGGCCGCCGACGCCGATCTGGCTCCGGGGCTGCGGATGCTGGGCGATCATCGCCGCGTGCTGGCCACCGGGTTGGCGCGACTGCGCGCCAAGATCAGCTACCGCCCGGTGGTGTTCGAGTTGATGCCGGAGCAGTTCACCTTGCGACAACTGCAGGACTGCGTCGAAGCGCTGGCCGGCCAGCAGGTGCACACCCAGAACTTCCGCCGGGTGATCGAGCAGCAGGAGCTGGTCGAAGAGACCGATCAGTTGGCCGAGACCGGCGGACGTCCGGCGCGGCTCTACCGCTTCCGCCGCCAAGTGCTCGCCGAGCGGAGCATCGCGGGCACCAAGCTGCCCACCACCCGCGCCCGCTGAGATCGCACCCGCGGGAGGAAGTGGTTCGCGGGAGGATTTCAACAGTGGATGCCCTGCGCGGCCCGAAACAGCACCCTGAGCTGCATCCAGCGTCGAATTCCTCTCACACCGTCTCAGCATGGCTACGCAATTTCGTCCACCTCATGGACGCCACGCTTGCCTTCCCCCTTTTGCTCAGTTGTAGCATAAGGACGAACGAGGGAGGTTCTCATGACCACGACCGTGACTGCGGCCGATCTCTACCAGCGGGTGAGCCACGTGGTGCCCGCCGTCGAGTGGGCGACCATGGTCGACGACGTCGAGGCGATCATGGCTCTGAAGGCCGAGCGCAACGCCGTCATCCTGGCGCACAACTACATGACCCCGGAGATCTTCCATGCGGTCGCCGACATCACCGGCGACTCGCTGGCCCTGGCCCGCGAAGCCATCGATGTCGACGCCGACGTGATCGTGCTGGCCGGCGTCCATTTCATGGCCGAGACCGCCAAGCTGCTCAACCCCGACAAGACCGTGCTGATCCCCGACCTGCGCTCGGGCTGCTCGCTGGCCGAGTCGATCACCGCCGCCGACGTCCGGGCGCTTCGCGCCGCCCACCCCGGCGTGCCCGTGGTCACCTACGTCAACACCTCGGCCGCGGTGAAGGCCGAGTCCGACATCTGCTGCACCTCGGGCAATGCCGTGGAGATCATCGAGAGCCTCGGCGTGCCGAAGGTGATCATGATCCCCGACCGGTTCCTGGCGGCGAACATCGCCCGCAAGACCGGCGTCGAGGTGATCACCCACCCGGGCGCCTGCGAGGTGCACGAACGCTTCACCCCGCTCGACATCGCCGAGATCCGCACCTCCTGGCCGGGCGTGACCGTGCTGGCGCACCCCGAATGCCCACCGGACGTGGTGGACGCCGCCGACTACGCCGGCTCGACCGCTCAGATGGTCACCTTCGTGGCCAGCGAGCATCCGGCCAAGGTCGCGCTGATCACCGAATGCTCGATGAGCGACAACGTCGCTCAGCAGTTCCCGGGCACCGACTTCGTCCGTCCGTGCAACCTGTGCCCGCACATGAAGCGCAACACCTTGGCCAGCATCCGCCACGCCCTGGAGACCCTGACCAATGAGGTCGCCGTCCCGGCAGACGTCGCCGATCGGGCCCGCACCGCCGTCGAGCGGATGCTCGCGGTGAAGGTGGGCAAGTGATGACCAAGACGATCGACGCCGGCGGACCGGTGATCATCGGCGCCGGCCTGGCCGGGCTCACCGCCGCCCTCGAATACGGACGTCCCTGCGTGGTGCTGAGCGCCGGCGCGATCAGCACCGGCACCTCGACCGGGTGGGCTCAAGGCGGAGTGGCCGCAGCCATCGGCGCCGACGACTCCGCCGATCTGCACACCGTCGACACCATCGCGGCCGGGGCCGGGCTCTGCGAGCCGGACGTGGTCGCCGCGATCACCGGCGGCGCGGGCGAGGCGATCGACTGGCTGACCGCCCACGGCGCCCGCTTCGACCGCAACGCCGACGGCTCGCTGAAGCTCGGCCTGGAAGGCGCCCACAGCCGGCGGCGAATCGTGCACGCCATGGGCGATTCCACCGGCGCGGAGTTGCTGCGCGCCGTGGTGGCCGCGGCCCGCGAAACCTCCACGATCTCGCTGTGGGAGTACGCCCTGGCCACCGAGATCCTCACCGATGCCGACGGCGTCACCGGCGTGCGGGTGCGCACTGTGGCCGGGGAGTTCATCCTGACCACCTCGACGGTTCTGCTGGCCACCGGCGGCATCGGCGGGCTGTTCGGTCACACCACCAACCCGTTGTCCTCGCGCGGACAGGGCCTGGCCTTGGCCCACCGCGCCGGCGCCACCCTGCGCGACGTTGAGATGGTGCAGTTCCACCCGACCGCCCTGCACGTGGGCATCGACCCGATGCCCCTGGTCAGCGAGGCGGTTCGCGGCGAGGGCGCGATCCTGATCGACGAGACCGGCGCCCGGGTGATCGAGAATCCGCTGTCGGCCCGCGACGTGGTCTCCCGCGCCGAATGGGCGGCCTTGCAGGCCGGCCACCAGGTGTTCCTGGACGCCCGCGAGCAGCCCGGCGCTCGGTTCGACGAGCTGTTC
>CAZLJN010000198.1:1325-4915 GCA_964559815.1 uncultured Propionibacteriaceae bacterium | reverse complement strand
GCTGGTGGAGACCGGCCTGGCCGAGATCGTGTTGCCGGAGTTGCCCGCCTTGCGGCTGGAGCGTGACGAGCACAACCAACACAAGGACATCTACCAGCACACTCTGACCGTGATCGAGCAGGCGATCGAGCTGGAGCGGGCCCGCGGGAATGCCCCCGACCTGGTCAACCGGCTGGCCGCGCTGTTCCACGACATCGGCAAGCCGGCGACCCGCCGCTTCGAGCCCGGCGGCAAGGTCTCGTTCCATCATCACGATGTCGTCGGAGCGAAGCTGACCCGCAAGCGGATGCAGGCGCTGCACTTCTCCAATGAGGAGATCAAGGCCGTCACCAAGCTGGTCGAACTGCATCTGCGGTTCCACGGGTACGGCGAAGGACACTGGACCGACTCGGCGGTGCGCCGCTACGTCCGTGACGCCGGGGGCGATCTGGAACGCCTGCACATCCTCACCCGGGCCGACTGCACCACCCGCAACCAGCGCAAGGCCGACCGGTTGCGTCGCGCCTATGAGGAGCTGGAGTGGCGGATCGACGAGCTCGGCGCCCAGGAGGAGCTGAACGCGATCCGTCCCGATCTCGACGGCACTCAGATCATGGAGATCCTGGGCATCGGCGAGGGTCGGGAGGTGGGCGCGGCCTACAAGTTCCTGATGGAGCGCCGGATGGAGGACGGGCCGCTGGGCGAGGACCGGGCCCGGGAAGAGTTGCTGTCCTGGTGGGCGAAGCGCACGGTGCAGTGATGGACGCGCAGTGATGGACGTCCCCCCGCTCGACCTGCCGCGTCCGGCCGCGATCGCCTTCGATTGCGACGGGCTGCTGGTGGAGACCGAATCGTGTTGGAGCGAAGCTCTCGTGGCGATGTTCGCCGCCCACGGCCGCGAGTTCACGCCCACGTTGAAGGCGGAACTGATCGGCACCACGGTCGACCACAACGTGGAGTTGATGGCCCGGTGGTTCAAACGTCCCGGAGCAGAGGCTGCGTTGAAGGCCGAACTGTTGGCCACGGTCGCCGAGGTGATCGGGGCGCGGGCTGAGCCGATGCCCGGCGCGGTCGAGCTGGCCCGACTGGCCGCAGACCGGCTGCCGGTGGCGGTGGTCAGCAACTCGGCCCGCCACCTGGTGGAGTTGTCGCTGGCGCGGGCCGGGCTCACCGAGGTGTTGCCGCTGATCGTGGCCGGCGACGACGTGGTGAACGGCAAGCCGGCTCCCGATCTGTACCTGCGGGCCTGTGAACTGATGTGGGAGTGGCCGGCCGAAACGGTGGCCTTCGAGGATTCCCGGGTGGGAGTGGATGCGGCCAAGGCCGCCGGCCTCACCGTGATCGGCGTGCCCACCGTGGCTCAGGACGGCTTCGCACCGCACATCGAGCTCGCGTCGCTGACTGATCCGGCGCTGGTGGCCTGGGCGCAGACCTGGTAGCCGCTGGTTGTGCTCGCTCCGCTCTTTGTGCGGAGCGAAGGAGGACAATGGAGTCATGGACGAAAAGGGCGAAGCCGCCCGACGATCCGTGGTCGCGGCGTGGCTGTCGATGTTGTTGCTGGTGCCGGCGTTCTTCGGCGCGTTCTTTGTCGGCGAGGGCCTGATCAGCCTGTTCGGTTATGACGTGGGCGGCGCGACCCGTCCGCCATTGTGGGCGGGATTGGCCGCCACGATTCCGGCGCTGGTGGTGTTCGCCCTCCCGCTGTGGCCGGTGTGGCACTTCAGTCGTCGCGCGGTGGCGGGCGGACGTCCGGACGCGCGGATTCCGCTGATCATCACCGCGGTTGCCGTGGGAGGGTTCGTGATCCTCAACCTGGTGCCGATGGGGCAGTAGCCGTCCCATCGGACCGATCCGTCCCAACGGACCGGGAATAGTTAACTCAACTAATGAGTTAAGCTAACTACTATGAGTCCGACCGCCATGACCTCCCTTGCCAACGACCTGCGCATCGCCTGTCAGCGAGTCTCCCGCCGGGTGCGCTTCGAATCCAGCGGGGAACTGCCGCCGCATCAGGTGAGCGCGCTGTCGAACCTGAAGCACGGCTCGCTGACCCCGGGCGAACTGGCCGAGGTCGAGCGGGTGAGTGCGCCGTCGATGACCAAGACCGTCAACTGCCTGGTCGACAAGGGCCTGGTCACCCGGGTCGACCATCCTGACGACCGGCGCTGCAAGGTGCTCACCCTCACCGACGAAGGCCGCGCCGCGCTGACTCGGATCGCCCGCGCCCGCGACGACTGGATGGTGCACCAACTCGACGGTCTCAGCGAGGACGAACGCCATCTACTGCGTGAAGCGACCGACCTGCTGAATCGGGTGCTGGCACAGTGAGCGCGGCAACCGCTGAGCGGGTGCCGCTGTTCTCATCGTTCGCCATCCGCAACTTCCGCCTGTTCTGGTTCGGGGGTTTCGTCTCCAACATCGGCACCTGGATGGCCCGGGTCGCCCAGGACTGGCTGGTGCTGACCATCCTCACCGACCACTCCGCGATGGCCCTGGGCATCGTCACCGGGCTCCAATTCCTGCCCACCCTGGCTTCGCCGTGGGCGGGATCACTGGCCGACCGCATCCCCAAACGCCGCCTGCTGATGTACACCCAGGCCGGGCTCGCCCTGACCGGGACGATCCTGGCCGTGCTGGTGCTCGGCGGCTGGATCCAGCTATGGCAGGTCTACCTGCTCGCCTTCGCCCAGGGCGTCGCCGCCGCCGTGGACGGCCCCGCCCGGCAGGCCTTCTCGCCGGAGATGGTGCCGTCGAAGCTGATCGGCAACTCGGTCGGCCTGAACTCGACCAGCTTCCACACCGCCCGGCTGATCGGCCCGGCGGTGGCCGGCCTGACCATCGCCTGGTGGGGAGTCGGCCCGGCGCTGGCGATGAACGCGGCCAGCTTCATCGCCGTCCTGATCGCCCTGGTGGTGATGAATCCCGACGAACTCACCCCGGCGCCGCGCTCGACGACCGCCGGCGGCGTGGCCGAGGGGCTGCGCTACGTGCGGCAGCGTCCCGACATCATGCTGGTGCTGTTCGTGGTGTTCATGCTGGGCACCTTCGGCATGAACTTCCAGCTGACCAACGCGCTGATGGCCACCGCGGTGTTCCATGTCGGACCGGAGGAGTTCGGCTACATGGGCTCGGTGATGGCCATCGGATCGCTGACGGCCGGACTGATCGCCGCCCGGCGCACCCAGGTGCGGCTGCGGCTGATCGTGACCGCGTTGGCCGGGTTCACCGTGGTCACCGCGGTGATGTCACTGGTGAGCGGCTTCTACGTCTACCTGGCCCTGCTGATGCTGGCCGGCTTCACCGCCCTGACGGTGATGACCGCGGCCAACACCTCGGTGCAGCTGAGTGTGGAACCGGTCATCCGCGGCCGAGTGATGGCGTTGTACATGGCGATCTTCCTCGGGGGGACGCCGCTGGGCTCGCCGCTGCTCGGCTGGGTCGGCGACGCCTGGGGCCCACGCTGGACCATCGCCATCGGGGCGATCGCCTGCGGCGTGGCCGTGGTGGTCTCGGTGATCTACCTGCTGCGCCGCCGCGGCTGGGCCTGGCCGTGGCGTCAGACCCCGGCCGAGTTGGCCTACATCGCGCTGCCGGACGAGGCCCGCTTCGCC
>CAZLJN010000198.1:0-1315 GCA_964559815.1 uncultured Propionibacteriaceae bacterium | reverse complement strand
GGCCCGCTGACCCGCTGTCACAGCGGCGGTGGCGGCGCGGGCGGCTACCGTGACGCGGCCGAAAGGCTGGGCTTGTCGGCGAAGCGGGCCCCGGTGCCGGCGCCGGCGCGAGCTGCCTTCGACCCGCCCTGGCGCGCGCCGGGCCACCAGTTCCATCTGCCCAGGACCGCCATGGTGGCGGGCACCAGCACCATGCGGATCAGGGTCGCGTCCAAGAAGATGGCGACGGCCATGCCGAACCCCATCTGTTTGACGATGATGTCCCCTTCGGCGGCGAACCCGGCAAACACCGCGATCATCACGGTTGCGGCGGAAGTCACCACGCCCGCCGTCGCCGCCAACCCCCGGGTGAGGCTCGTGTGCGGATCCCCGGTCAGGTCGAACTGCTCCTTGATGCGGGACAGGATGAAGACCTCGTAGTCCATCGACAGCCCGAAAAGGATCGTGAACATCAGCATCAGCACATAGCTGGAGACGGGCACCTGCTTGTCGACCCCGATGAGTTCGCGACCGTAGCCGTCATGGAAGACCAGCTGCATAGCCCCATAGGACGCCGCGACCGACAGCAGGTTCATCAGCGCGGCCTTGATCGGAATGGCCACCGACCGGAAGATCAGTCCCAGCAGGATGCAGGCGCTGCCGATGACGAACGCCATCACCAGCGGCAGTCGCCTGCTCAGCAGGTCGGCGATGTCGGTGTTGACCGGTGAGTCCCCGGTGATGTGGACCCCGTCCGGCGCCAGCGCGCGAATGTCGTTCACCAGGGTCGCTGTGCCGGGATCAGCGGTGCGGATCGTCGGGGTGATCGCCAGCACGGTGATCTTCCCGTCGGGGGACTTCCCAAGCGGGGTGACCTGCTTCACGTGGGCCACATCGGCGACGTCCGCGGCGAAGGTCTCCCAGTCGGATCGGGGGATCGTGCTGGACGCCACGGCCACGATGGTCGCGCCGAACCCCTCACCCAGGCCGGACGCCAGCGCGTCCTGGGCGCGACGGTTGGTGAACGAGGTCGGCTCGTTGCTCGCGTCCTGCGGCCAGGACTTCATACTCAAGGCCGGGAGGGCCAGCGAACCCAGGATGATGAGGGCCACGATGATCGAGGCGATCGGGCAGCGCACGACCTCCTTCGCCCACCGCTCGGTGAGCGCCGCGTAGCCAGAGGCACGCTCTTTGTCCGCGGCAACGGCTCGTGCCGGACGGTCGGGCAGGCGCCGGGCGTACAACATGCCCAGGCACGGCACCAGGGTGAGCGCGGCCGCCACCGCCGCGACTACCGCCAGGCCCGTGGCGTACGCGAAGGAGGCGAAAATGGGCA
>CAZLJN010000197.1:0-4926 GCA_964559815.1 uncultured Propionibacteriaceae bacterium | reverse complement strand
GCCCCTGGCATGCCGGTCACACCCTGGTGGTGCCCCGGCGTCACGTCGCCGATGTGATGAGCCAGCCGGAAGCTCTCAGCGAGATCGCCCCGGCGATCAACGCCACCGCGCGATTGCTCACCGAACGACTCGGTGCCGACGGCCTGAACGTCCTGATCAACTCCGGGGCGACCTCAGGCCAGGAGGTCTTCCACCTGCACGCCCATCTGATCCCGCGGTACGCCGATCATCCCGGCATGGCCGCGTTGATGGAGCGCGATCCGGACATCGATCTGGACGCGGTCCACCAACGCATTCTCGGTCAGGCCTGAGCGCTCACTTCTTGGCCAGCGGGTTCACCGTTCCGGTGACCGACAGTGAGAACAGGGTCTCCTTCAGGCCGAACTTCGACTTGAAGCTGCCGCCGGAGACCGACACCGAGCCGGACGTTCCGGTGATCTTGACCTTCGTCACTCGTCCTTGGCCGGTGTAGGGGCCGACGTCCGCGCGTTCGGTCACCTGGATCGAGGTGAAGGTGCCGATGCTGGGGTAGGCCTTCTGCAGCGCCGCCGCGCTCAACGTGACCGACCAGGTGCGGACCGGATCGTACGGGTCCTGTTTGGCTGCCAGGTAGGGCACTCCGGCATAGCCGGCGGCCCAGCCACCGTTGGAGCTGGAGAACTGGGTCAGGGCCAGCTTGCCCTGGTAGAGCACCACCTTGTTGGCGGTGCCTTGAATGGCCGCATCGGTGGTGGAGTAGCGGTAGGAGACGTCCTTGTAGACCTGGCAGGCCGAGGTGTCGCAGATGTCGTAGATCGCGCTGGACGACTTGGCCGACCGCTCTTTGGCCGCATAGGTGCGGGCGGCGACGGCTTGGGCCTTCAGCGCCTCGGTCGACCAGCTGGCCGGCATCTCGGCCGGGACCACCGAGCGCAGGTAGGTCTCCATGCTGAGGTAGTTGACCGTGACCGCCTTGCCGCCGGTGAAACGCAGCGCCATCTTGCCGGAGTAGGTCCGGGTGGACCCGTCTGGCATCGCCAGCTTCACGCTGCCGGTTTTGGGGTTGGACACGTACCAGGTGCGCTTCGGCGACAGCTTGTTCTTGTACTTCACGTACTTGCCCGAGGTGTTGCGGTAGTAGAGGACCCGCGTGGAGCTCTTCCGGGAGATCCGCCACTTGGTGTACTTGCTCGACGTCGGCAGGGTGACCTTTTTACCGGCGGAGTCGGTGACGATCTGGCCGGCCACCGGACGGAAGTGCAACCCGGAATCGCTATCGGCGGTGATCCACACCCGCATGGTGTTGCCGCTCGGCAGATCGCCCAGGGTGGTGTTGGTGTAGTAGAAGGCCACGATCTGGTCGTAGGTCAGGCCGGCCTTTGCCGCACCGGCGGCGCCGTACTGCGACATTCCTTTGCCGTGGCCCCAGCCGGCACCGTTGATGACGACTTGCTGATCGGTGGGAGTGATCGCGTCGTCGGCGGCGGCGGGGAGGGCGGCACCGAGCATCAACGCACCAACGCCGCTGAACGAGGCGAAAATGCGTAGGCCGAGCCGCTGTCTGCGTTCTGAGGGCATGATTGGGGGGTCCTTAGGTGTGCTTTCAGCTCATCTTCATCATGGCCCTCGGCGTGTCGCGTTGCTAGTGGAGAGCCGAAACCTCCAGGTTTGGCCGCCGAAGTCGAACCTTCGGGTCGAGCTTTCCGGGAGGCGCCCAGGATGTGGGACTGGTGAGGGTGATGTTTGACAACCCGGGTGTGTGGCCGCGACTCTTGTCCCGTGCGGAAGTCCATTCTCGTAGTTAGCAAGCGTGTCGGCTGAGACCATCTCATCCCGACACGCTCCCTCGTCTGCTCATGCAGCGGGGGTTTTTTTCTGTCCGTACCCCGTCCAAACGTCAAAGTGAGGTAACAAATGCCTGGGGAGTCACCGCAGTCGATGACTGGAGCACAGTCGCTGGTCAAGTCCCTGGAGCGAGTCGGCGTCGAGGTGATCTTCGGCATCCCCGGCGGGTCCATTCTCCCGGCCTATGACCCGCTTTTCGATTCCACGATTCGCCACATCCTGGTGCGCCACGAGCAGGGCGCCGGGCACGCCGCCGAAGGCTACGCCCAGGCGACCGGACGTGTCGGGGTGTGCATCGCCACCTCCGGTCCGGGTGCCACCAACCTGGTCACCGCGATCGCCGACGCCTACATGGATTCGATCCCGATGGTGGCGATCACCGGGCAGGTGGCCAGCCGGGCCATCGGCACCGACGCCTTCCAAGAGGCCGACATTCGGGGCATCACCTTCCCGATCACCAAGCACAGCTTCCTGATCACCGATCCGCTGGAGATCCCGCACGCGATCGCGGCGGCCTTCCACCTGGCCAAGACCGGACGCCCCGGCCCGGTGCTGGTCGACATCGCCAAGGACGCGCTGGCCTCGACCACCGAGTTCGTCTGGCCCGAGGAACTCGATCTGCCCGGCTACCGTCCGGTGACCAAGCCGCACGGCAAGCAGATCCGTGAGGCCACCCGCCTGATCGGTGAGGCCGAGCGTCCGGTCATCTACCTCGGCGGCGGCATCAACCGGGCCCGCGCCTGGTCGCAGTTGGCCGAGCTGGTCGAGCTGACCCAGATCCCGGTGATCACCACTTTGATGGCCCGCGGTGCCTTCCCCGACAGCCACCCGCTGAACTACGGCATGCCCGGCATGCACGGCACGGTGGCGGCGGTGGGTGCGCTGCAGCGCGCAGACCTGCTGATCACTCTCGGCGCACGCTTCGACGATCGGGTGACCGGCAAGCTGGACACCTTCGCTCCCGGCGCCAAGGTCATCCACGCCGACATCGACCCGGCTGAGATCAGCAAGAACCGCGTGGCCGACGTCCCGATCGTGGGCGATCTGGCCGAGGTGCTCACCGAACTGAACGCGGCCCTGCGCGATGAGCCCCGCATCGACTACACCGGGTGGGCGCGCTACCTCGACGGCCTGCGTGGCCGCTACGAGTCCAAGGAGTTCCCCGCCATGGACGAGGAACTGCTGCGTCCGGAGTACGTGATCCGACGCCTCGGCGAGTTGGTCGGCCCCGATGCTACCTACGTCGCCGGTGTGGGTCAGCACCAGATGTGGGCCGCGCACCTGCTGCCGCACGAGCGTCCGGCCAGCTTCTTCAACTCCGGCGGCGCCGGCACGATGGGCTACTGCGTGCCCACGGCCATGGGCGCCAAGGTCGGACGACCTGATGAAGTGGTGTGGGGCATCGACGGCGACGGCTGCTTCCAGATGACCAACCAGGAACTGGTGACCTGCTTCCTGGAGAACATCCCGGTGAAGATCGCGGTGCTCAACAACCGCAGCCTGGGCATGGTGCGGCAGTGGCAGACGCTGTTCTACAACGAGCGCTACTCCAACACGAACCTGCAGTCGCACCTGGTGCCCGACTTCCCCAAGCTGGCCGAGGCCATGGGGGCGGTGGGCCTGCGCGCCGAGACGCCCGAAGAGGTGGACGCGGTGATCGCTCAGGCCATGGCGATCAACGACCGTCCGGTCGTGGTCGAGTTCGTGGTCCACAAGGACGCGATGGTCTGGCCGATGGTTCCGGCCGGCACCAGCAATGACGACATCAAGATCGCTCGGGACATGGCTCCCGATTGGAGCGGGGAGGAAGACCTGTGAACACTCACACTTTGAGCGTGCTGGTGGAGAACAAGCCGGGCGTCCTGGCCCGGATCTCCGGCCTGTTCGCCCGACGCGGCTACAACATCGAATCCCTGGCGGTCGGCCCGACCGAGAACGAGGAGTTCTCCCGGATCACCGTCCAGGTGGCGGTGAGCAGCCAGCAGGTGCTGGAGCAGATCATCAAGCAGCTGAACAAGCTGATCGAGGTGCTCAAGATCGTCGAGCTGGAGGAGTCCGCCTCGGTGCGCCGCGAGCTGATGCTGATCAAGGTCAAGGCCGATCCGGCGACCCGCAGCCAGATCATCGAGATCGTCCAGCTGTTCCGCGGCAAGACCGTGGATGTCCACAACGAGGCGATGACCATCGAAGCGACCGGCTCTCCGGATAAATTGGAGGCCCTGCTGGAGATGCTCAAGCCCTACGGCGTGCGCGAACTGGTGCAGTCGGGACTTGTCGCGCTTGGGCGCGGTGGGCGCTCGCTGTCGGATCGTGCCAAGATCGAGAAGACCCGCGCCTCTGCAGGCTCGGCCAACTGAAGCTGAAAAGGAACCCTAATGGCAGAAATGTTCTATGACTCCGACGCCGACCTGGCTGTGATCCAGGGTCGCAGCGTGGCCGTGATCGGCTACGGCAGCCAGGGTCACGCGCACGCGCTGAGCCTGCGCGATTCGGGGGTCGACGTCCGGGTTGGTCTGCGCGAGGGCTCGGCCAGCTGGGCCAAGGCCGAAGCTGAGGGCCTGCGGGTGGTCACCCCGGCGCAGGCGGCCGAAGAGGCCGACCTGATCATGATCCTGGCTCCCGACCAGGTGCAGCGCCACCTCTACAAGGAGGCGATCGAGCCCAACCTGGTGCCCGGCGACGCGCTGTTCTTCGCCCACGGCTTCAACATCCGCTTCGGCTACATCACCCCGCCCGAGGGTGTCGACGTCTGCATGGTCGCCCCCAAGGGCCCCGGCCATCTGGTGCGTCGGGAGTACACCGAGGGTCGTGGCGTTCCGGTGATCGTGGCGGTGGAGACCGACGCGACCGGCAATGCCTGGGCGCTGGCGCTCAGCTACGCCAAGGCGATCGGTGGCCTGCGGGCCGGTGGCATCAAGACCACCTTCACCGAGGAGACCGAGACCGACCTGTTCGGTGAGCAGGCCGTCCTGTGTGGAGGCACGTCCGCCCTGGTCCAGGCCGGGTTCGAGGTGCTCACCGAAGCCGGCTACCAGCCGGAGGTCGCCTACTTCGAGTGCCTGCACGAGCTGAAGCTGATCGTCGACCTGATGTACGAAGGCG
>CAZLJN010000196.1:0-4982 GCA_964559815.1 uncultured Propionibacteriaceae bacterium | reverse complement strand
CTGGACGTTGGGGCTATGGCGCAGTTGGTAGCGCGCTTCCATGGCATGGAAGAGGTCAGGGGTTCGAATCCCCTTAGCTCCACTCACTTCGAGTGACGTGTGCCCGCCAATCGGCGGGCATTTTCGTTTCGTGACTCGTGACCCCACCTTGGGCCAACGCTCCACACCCACCACCGACCCACGTCCGCGCGTCATGCGACTCCAAGACAGCAACGCGACTCCGACACAGCTGTGCCCGCCAGCCCGCACCCTTTGGCCACGCCGAGTGCGGCGCCCTGCGCGTCCGCGCTCGCCACAGTTCACCAGTTCGACTCCCGGATCATCCACCCGGATCTTCCGAAGAAGGCGACAAGCTGTCCGACGACGTCCACACGGCAGGGGCCACCTCGCGGACCACTCGACGTTCCGGAGGAACATAGCTGGGGACCATGTTTGCTGGCGCAAGTATTTCAGCCAGCACCACGCAACTCGGGCGGCAGCGCGGGCTTGGCTGGGCGGTGCGCCTCGGCCGGGCCCTCAGCTGCGCGTGGCGGCCGCCAAGCTCGGCTCACTTCGCATTCGTCGTCGGTAAGGCATATTCCCATACCGTCGCAGCCCCAACGCTGTCGGGGAACCCGCTTACCTTGATCATGCCGGTGAAGGAATGGTCGGGACGTTCGACTTTGGCAAGGTCAACGGGGCCGACATGTGTCATGTACGACACGTATTCGACGGCCCTCGCCCAACTCTGATCAGACTTCACATTCGAGGATGTGGGTGCGAGCGTGACGCTCAAGAGAGCCTTCGTCTGCTCCAAATCGGCGTCGCGCTTACCGCTTGTCTGATCATTGGCGAATCTGACGAGGGTCTGCCAAGCCCAAGCTGGGAGGAGGATCCCATCCTTCCCCTTGTTGATCACCACCGCACAGGGATCGTTAATCGGGTCGGACTGAGCGTTCTTGCACGCTGAGGTATCGGGCGTCGCGGCGGCGACCAACGCGATCAGCAAGAAGGCAGGTGTCGCGTCTGCTCGGTAGCACTCACCCGTGTACGCGCAGCCCTTGCCACTCCTATCCGGGAACCACCGCCAGTACAACTCCCAGAAGCCGGTGAGCCATGCCTTGGTCGCCTTGTCTGGTCCGTCCTTGGCAAGGTCGGTCACGATGTTGGCACCCAAGGTTGCGGCAAGTGTTGCCAGCCATGTCTGCGTGGCCGGGTTCTCCAGGACAGCAAGTGCGGCACACCCCGAAAAAAGGGGGATCGAAGCCGTGATCGCAACATTCTTTAGC
This sequence comes from uncultured Propionibacteriaceae bacterium, assembly GCA_964559815.1. Taxonomy (GTDB): domain Bacteria; phylum Actinomycetota; class Actinomycetes; order Propionibacteriales; family Propionibacteriaceae; genus Propionicimonas. The sequence continues at coordinate 3,714 of CAZLJN010000196.1, read as the reverse complement.
ACCGAACGTCGATCGAGCCTATTCGCCAGGAACTCGTCCATGCGTCGGAGCCTAGCGCCAGCTGGGGAGAACGGGAAGCGGACTGGGGAAACGGGCCTAACTGATAAGCGTCGGCCAGACACCGGCACTCCATTGCCGCGACCTCGCTAGAGAATTGGAGGCGGGTTCACCGCGCGGCGGTAACTGAATACCTGCCGCCCCGAGCTTTGGAATATTCCGCGAACAGGTCGGCAGCGGCACCCTCCGACGCGGCCCCTCTGACCGGAGCCAAGGACACGTCCGCCAGCCCCGAGCCTGCAACACGCCAGGCGCTGTGATCGAAGCGAGCGTGCCTGGGGGTGGCCCGTTACTTACCCAGCATGCGGTAACCACATGCTGGAAAGGAATAGTGAGGTAGTCGTGATGGCTTCGAGGACATTAAGCGGACCGTGCCAGGCATGGCCGGCCGAGAGCGGGTTCATCCGTGAGGTGCTGGATCGAATCGGCGACAAGTGGACGATACTGGTCATCAGCACCCTCGGGAACGGACCGCTGCGCTACTCCGACCTGCTGGCGAGCATCCCGGGCGTCTCGCAGCGGATGCTCACTGTCACCCTGAAGGCCCTGGAACGCGACTGGCTCGTGACCCGCACCGCCTTCCCAGAGGTTCCACCGCGGGTCGAGTACGAACTGACCACGCTCGGGCGCTCGCTGCTGGACGCAGTGCTGTCGATGGCGTCCTGGGCGGTGGCCCACCACGACAAAGTCGCCGCAAGTCGCGCGGCTCACGAGCGCAGCGGGGTTGGCCGCGAGAAGGCACGTCGCACCGTCACCTCGGCCGACCGGTAGCGCAGCGGCTACTCCTTGACGACCCCATGGAGTCCTGCCACGGTTCGCGGGGGTGCCGCAGCGGACCCCCTTCTATCGCGGCTGCAACACAGCAGCTAGGTTTCGGGCATGCCGAACCCAGCCCGCGCGCAACGGACGTGGCCGGCTGCGGTCGCCCTGGTCGCATTCAGCACGGTGGTGCCAGAGCTGGTCACCGGGAGCACACCGTGGTGGCAGATGATCAACCCCGGATCGTTTCTGTTCTTGCTGGGCGCCTACGGCCTGCCGATCCTGGCGCTGCGCGAACTCAACGTCCGGCTGGGTACCGGGCCGTTGGGGCTGCTGATCTCAGGTCTGGCCTACGGCCTGCTCAACGAAGGGCTGCTGGCCAAGACCATCTTCCGCACCCGCCTTCCGATCGACAGCTTCGACGGATACGGCACCGCGCTCGGGGTCTCCTGGCCCTGGCTGGCGTTCATCGTCTGCTGGCATGCGGTCGCATCGGTGGCCCTGCCGGTGATCTTCACTCATGCCATCTTCCCCGCAGTGGCGACGCGGACGTGGACGCCACGGTGGGCGCCGGCGGTGCTCGCTGCCCCCATCCTGATCATCGGCGCGGTGGCTTTCGGCCAACCGCAGGGCGAGCACGTTGGCACGCCGCTCGAACTCGTCGGACTGGCGGTCGCGATGGCCGTCCTGGTGATCGTCAGCACCAGGGTGCGCTCCACCTGGCGGGACGGCAGACCGCTGCCCAGTGTCGCCATCGGGGCCGCCGGGCTGATCGCCGTCGGCGGGTTGGCCATCCTGGCCAACGCCCGGCCCGCACCGGCCTGGTGGTTCGCCGGCTGGACGGTCGCCGTGGCCCTCGGTTGGCTCGGCACCCGCCGCGGCATCGCGGCCCTGTGGCTGGTCAGCGGCTTCTACGCGCAGACGCTGATCATCCCGCTGGCGACCGGCGCCTTCATTCCTCACTGACACCCTCTCGCCGGCCGAGCGGGCCGCGTGGCGGCCAGGTCAAGACCGGACCTGCACCCCAACGCAGCGCACCGAGGACGGTTCCTGGCGCGCCGGGTTCTTGCTAGGTGAGCAGCGAGCGCAACTCGCGTGTCGCAACCTCCCCAACGCCCGCCGGTTGGGCCTGTCGAAACCCGCTGGTAGAGCCTGTCGAAACCTCCCCACCCCCGCTGGCTGAGCAGGCCTTTCGCTGGTTGAGCAGCGAGCGCCAGCGAGCGTGTCGACACCATTTCCCGACATCGCGGAAGAACTTATCCACAGATTCGCACATGCGTTCTATTTTGTCAGTGGCGGCTGTCAGACTGTATTCATGAACCGCAGCAGCGAACTCCTCCCCGCCGGAACGGCGTTGGAGCAGATCCTCACGTTGCTCGACCGCATTGATTCCCGCCGGTCCGATCTGCCGCCCGAGCAACGCCTGGCCTGGCTGCGCACCGCCCGCACCGCACAGAGCCGGCTGCAAGCCCTCACCGGAGTCCTGACTGCCGAGGCCGAGACTCATCAGGCCGCCGAACAAGCCGTCGGTACCCCTATCACATCCTGGATCGCGACCCAAGAAGTGTGCTCAGCCAAAGAAGCCGCCCGCGACGTGTTCGCCGCCCGCACGCTCACCGAACATCCGCTGATCAGCCATGCCGCCAGCACGGGCAGCATCAACACCAACCAAGCCACCGCCATCGGCAAAGTGCTCAACAGCCTGGGTTCACAGCTGGACACCACCCAACGACAGCAAGCCGCCCAAGAACTCGTCAGCCTCGCCGGGCACTTGGACGCCGGCCAGTTGGCCCGGGCGGCTGGGCAGGTGCTGCGCAAGGTCGCGCCTGCCGACGCCGACGAACTGTTGGAGACCCGGCTGCAGCGCCAAGCCGAACAAGCCCACCGCGACCGGTTCCTTCGCTTCTTTCCCGCCGGTGGTTCGCTCCGCTTCGAAGGCTCCCTCCCCCTGGCTGAGGGTGAACGCTTCCAAGCCCTGATCACCGCGCATCGGGAGAAGAACCGCCGGGTCAGCATCGACAACGGCGAATCCTTGGCGGATCGGCCCAGCTACGACCAACGCCAAGCCGACGCCCTCATCTCCCTATGCCACAGTTCCGCCAACGCGAAGCCTGAGCCCGGCCTGGGCAGCGCCCGCGTGCTGGTCAAACTCGACTACCAAAAGCTGCGTGACCAGGCTGCCGGCGCCGGACTCATCGCCGACAACCAACCCATCGCCGCCGGAGAGCTGCGGCGGCTGTGTTGCGACGCCGAGTTGATCCCGGCCGTATTGGGCAGCAACTCCGAAGTCCTGGACGTGGGCCGCGCCAGCCGTCTGGTCACCCCCGCCATCCGCAACGCACTCATCCTCCGCGACGGCCACTGCGCCTTCCCCGGGTGTCAGGTACGCCCCAAATCCTGCGAAGCCCACCACATCCAGCCGTGGTGGAACGGCGGCCGAACTTCACTGGGAAACCTGGTCCTCCTATGTCACCACCACCACGGCGTGATCGAACCCGCCAAAGACGGGCGCCGAGACCAATGGACAGTCCGCATCGGAGACGCCGGGAAGCCCGTGTTCACCCCACCCGCCCGGCTCCAACGATTCACCGATCGCGGACGCCCACCCGATGGCCAGCGAAGCAGCCCACCGGATGACCCGGTACATCCGGTGGAGGCGGGCTCGGGCGGCGCCGCAGAGGATGGGGCCGCGGGCTGGAAGGCGGCTGAGTTGGCCCCGCTGTGAGGCGGCCTGCCTGGTCTGAGGTAGTGCCGCGCATACACGCCGGCCTTGCCACGCAGCATCGGGACCAAGGTTCGGGCATCTCCGGGTTCCCGTCCTACCCCGCAGTATTTGGACCACGGTTCGGGCATCCCTGGACCGAGCTCGTGTTCCCGTCCTACCCCGCAGCATTAGGA
>CAZLJN010000195.1:4398-5006 GCA_964559815.1 uncultured Propionibacteriaceae bacterium | reverse complement strand
AAAAAATTTTTTTTTAATGATACGGCGACCACCGAGATCTACACTCTCCTCTTCGTCGGCAGCGTCAATCTGAATCTCAACGATCTGCAGCTGACCAGCTCCCGCGCGATCACCATCGACGTGGGCGCCGGCGAGGTGAAGGTCAACCTGCCGGACCGGCTCCGCAGCCAGGTCCGCTGGCATGTGGGTGCCGGCGAGGCATTGGTGGTCGGCAAGCACGCCGACGGCCTCAATGTCGACGACAACATCGACCTGACCCCGTCGGGGGCAGGCCCCGAGCCCGTGCTGACCCTCAACGTCCGCATCGGCACCGGCGATCTGGAGGTGACGCCATGAAAGCCGACCGCCTGTCCTTCGCCCTGGGCGTGATCGCGCTGCTAGTCGGCGGCCTGGCCCTGTGGGCCAACTACGGAACCATCGACGGGCCCCTGGCCGGGCTGGTCGCACCGATCGGACTGGTCGTGATCGGTATCGGAATGCTCGCGCTCACCAAAGCGCAACACTGATTTCCACGAAAGGAACACGGAAAATGAAGGAACAACTCACTCGCTCCGGTAGCGACAAGATGATCGCCGGTGTCTGCGGCGGCGTCGCCCGCTCGTTCGGCA
>CAZLJN010000195.1:0-4388 GCA_964559815.1 uncultured Propionibacteriaceae bacterium | reverse complement strand
CGACGCCAGCATCGTCCGGATCATCTGGGTCGTGCTGTCGCTGTTCTTCGGCCTGCCCATCGCGATCTACGCGGTGATGTGGCTGGTTCTGCCGGTGGACGGCAGCGGCCCGACCGGCTTCGACGACCTGAAGAACGCCTTCAGCAGCAAGCCGCAGGCCTGATCACCACGGCCTGATCACTCACGGCCCGGCGGGTGCTCCCCGCCGGGTCACTCCCACTCGATGGTGCCCGGCGGCTTGCTGGTGACGTCCAGCACCACCCGGTTCACCTCGGGAACCTCGTTGGTGATCCGGGTGCTGATCCGCTCCAGCAGTTCGTAGGGCAGCCGGCTCCAGTCGGCGGTCATGGCGTCCTCACTGGACACCGGACGCAGCACGATCGGATGGCCGTAGGTACGGCCGTCGCCCTGCACACCGACCGAACGTACGTCGGCCAGCAGCACCACCGGGAACTGCCAGATCTCGCCGTCCAGTCCGGCGGCCGTGGTCTCTTCGCGGACGATCGCGTCTGCGGCCCGCAGAATCGCGAGGCGCTCGGCGTCGACCGCCCCCACAATGCGAATCCCCAAGCCAGGCCCCGGGAACGGGTGCCGGTTGACGATGTGTTCGGGCAGGCCCAGCTCGCGGCCGACCTGACGCACCTCGTCCTTGAACAAGGTGCGCAGCGGCTCGATCAACTGGAACTGCAGATCATCGGGCAGGCCGCCCACGTTGTGGTGGCTCTTGATATTGGCCGCACCCTCGCCGCCGCCGGATTCGACCACGTCGGGGTACAAGGTGCCCTGCACCAGGTAGTCGATCGGGCCTTCGGCGTTGATCTGGCGGGCGGCGTCCTCGAAGGTGCGGATGAACTCGCGTCCGATGATCTTGCGCTTGGTCTCCGGGTCACTGACCCCGGCGAGCGCGCCCAGGAAGCGCTCCTGCTCATTGGCCACCACCAGCTTCACCCCGGTCGAGGCGACGAAGTCCTGCTCGACCCGCTCGGCCTCACCGGTGCGCAGCAGACCGTGATCGACGAAGACACAGGTGAGCTGCTCGCCGATGGCCCGCTGCACCAGCGCGGCCGCGACGGCGGAATCGACACCGCCGGACAGGGCGCACAGCACCCGGGCGTCACCGACCTGCGCGCGGATGCGGGCGATCTGGTCTTCGACGATGTTGGCACTGTCCCAGGTGCGCCGGCAGCCGGCGATCTCCCACAGGAACTTCTCCAGCACCCGCTGGCCGTGCTCCGAATGCAGCACCTCGGGGTGCCACTGGACGCCGGCGAGCTTGCGCTCGGCATTCTCGAACGCGGCCACGGTGGCGCGCGGCGAGCGCGCGTTCACGGTGAACCCGGACGGCGCCGCGGTCACCTCATCGCCGTGGGACATCCAGCTGGTCAGGGTGGCGGGCAGATCGCGCAGCAGCACGCCGGCGTCCAGCACCTCGACCTGGGTGCGTCCGTACTCACGCTGACCGGTCTGAGCCACCGTGCCGCCGAGGGCCTGTGCCATCGCCATGAAGCCGTAGCAGATACCGAACACCGGCACCCCGGCCTGCAGCAGGGCCACGTCGAGTTGCGGGGCGCCCGGCTCGTACACCGAGCTGGGGCCGCCGGACAGGATCACCGCCGCCGGCTTCTTGGCCAGGATGTCGGCCACTGCCATGGTGTGCGGCACGATCTCGGAGTAGACCTGCGCTTCGCGCACTCGGCGGGCGATGAGTTGGGCGTACTGGGCACCGTAATCGACAACCAGCACCAGATCGTGTTCGGCGCTCATGGCGCCTGAGTGTAGTGAGCATCGCCGTCTCGGCTGACCACGGCCAGGGAAGGAAATGCGTATACACACGCATGCCCACATCGCGGGATTCCCTTCTCCCCCGCTGAGACCGGCTGCTAGCCTTCCGGGCATGACCTCGACGAGCGCCGCACCACTGTGTTGCTGCTGCATGCCGTCGATGGCGCGCTGCCGAATGTGCTGACCCAGCACTCGACCCGCACCACCAAGACTGAACGCACCGCACCGGGGCGTCCCTCAGCCGACCACCGCCCTGTCTGATCCGGGGCACCACTGCAGCAGCATCACCACTTCACAGGAGAAAACCCAGATGTCCCTTCATCCCGACACCCTCGCCGTCCACGCCGGTCAGGAGGAGGCCGACTCGGCCACCAACGCCCGGGCCGTGCCGATCTACCAGACCACCAGCTACGTCTTCGACGACACCGAGCACGCCGCCGACCTGTTCGCGCTCAAGGTGCCGGGCAACATCTACACCCGGATCATGAACCCGACCCAGTCGGTGTTCGAGACCCGCGTCGCCGCCCTCGAAGGTGGCGTCGGCGCCCTGGCCACCGCGTCCGGTGCGGCCGCGATCACCTACGCGGTGCTCAACCTGACCTACGCCGGGGACAACATCGTGGCGCTGTCGACCCTGTACGGCGGCACCTACGCGCTGTTCGCCCACACCCTGGCCCAGTACGGCATCGAGGCCCGCTTCGTCGATCCGAGCAAGCCCGAAGACCTGGCCGCCCTCGTCGATGACAAGACCAAGCTCGTCTTCGGCGAGACCATCGGCAACCCGGCGGTCAACGTCGTCGATCTGGACGCCTGGAGCGAGGCCGCCCACGCCCTCGGCCTGCCGTTCATCGTGGACGCCACCGTAACCACTCCCCTGCTGGCGCAGGTGTTCGATCACGGCGTCGACGTGGCCGTCCATTCAGCCACCAAGTACATCGGCGGGCATGGCACCTCGATGGGTGGCGTCATTGTCGACTCCGGCAAGTTCGACTGGGCCGCCCACGCCGCCCGGTTCCCGGGACTCACCGGCCCCGACCCGGCCTACCACGGCGTGGTCTGGACCGAGGCGGCCGGCAATCTGGCCTACATCATCCGGGCTCGGACCGTGCTGCTGCGCAACACCGGCGCGGCGCTCAGCCCGTTCAACGCGTGGCTGCTGCTGCAGGGCCTGGAGACCCTGCACCTGCGCATCGAGCGCCATTCGTCCAATGCCCTGACGGTGGCCAAGTACCTCGAAAGCCACCCGAAGGTCGCCTGGGTGAACTACCCCGGCTTGGACAGCTCCCCGCACAAGGCCATCGCCGACCGGATCTTCACCGGACGCGGCTACGGCGGCATCCTCGCCTTCGGACTGAAGGACGGACGGGCGGCCGGCTCGACGTTCATCGAAGCGCTCGGCCTGTTCAGCCACCTGGCCAACATCGGTGACGCCAAGAGTCTGGCCATTCACAACGCCACCACCACCCACTCCCAGCTGAACGAAGAGGAGTTGGTCGCGGCCGGAGTGGCGCCGGAGATGGTGCGCTTGAGCATCGGCATCGAGAACGTCGACGACCTGATCGCCGACCTCGACCAGGCGCTGGCTCAGCTCTGAGCTGCAACAGATTGCACTGACGAGGTCGCCCGGCGCGCAACGCGCCGGGCGATCTCGCGATGTGGGGGCGTTTCGTTGCACCCCGTCCCGGGCGCGCGCAGCAGGGGCCTCGGCGCCAGAACCCATCCGCCTGCAACAAAACGCCGCCGATTGGCGAGATAGACGGCGTGTCCGCCCGAAGTTGCAGCTATCGAGCGCATCTGGTTGCAGGCATCGTCGCCCGCGCCGTGCTTTAAGGTAGGGCCGTGCAAAGCGATCCCGACCTCGAGCGACTGCGCGGCTCGATCGACAACCTCGACGCCGCGATCATCTGCCTGCTCGCTGAGCGCTTCAAAGTCACCCAGCAAGTCGGGGTGTTGAAGAAGGCCAAGGGCCTGGCTGCGGCTGATCCCGAGCGCGAAGAGCAGCAAATCGCCCGACTGCGTCGACTGGCCGAAGCGGCCAACCTCGACCCTGAGTTCGCCGAGAAGTGGCTGACCTTCGTGGTCTCCGAGGTCGTCCGGCACCACGAAGCCATCGCTGCGGAGTAGCGAGCGGCGGGCTGTCTGCGGCCTCGGCTAGGGTGATCGCGGATCAAGAAGTGTGACCCCATGCCCTCCGGCAGGTCACCTGGCAACCGCGCAACGCGCACGGTGCCCCCGGAGGAAGATCCGCCGCCGATCAATTGAACGGCGGAAGCGCGATCAGGGAGACAGCCATGTTCCACGCCAGCATCTGTCGCGGCTTCGGCCCCGGCCATCACACTCACCCGATCCAGATCACACTGGCCTCGACTTCCCCTCGCACCCCGCGGAGCGTCGTCCTGCTACAGCGCGAGGACGGGCTATTGGATGTGTTGGTCGACAATCATCTCGAACGCTGGCGCGTGCATTGGCTCTCCGAACCTGTCTTGCGCGTGTGGGACGTCCACCGCACCGCCCGCCTGCTCGATCACGGCCTGTTGGTGACGCACGGCGGCGGCCTCTATCCCTGCCGCGACCTCGCCGACTGGCACGACTGCCCCTAGTCGGCG
>CAZLJN010000194.1:0-5013 GCA_964559815.1 uncultured Propionibacteriaceae bacterium | reverse complement strand
GGCGCCGGCCACTCCTCGACGACCGGACGCTTCGACGACGAGCAGCTGTTCTACCTGCGCTCCCGCGGCATCCCCGAGGACGAGGCCCGTCGGCTGGTGGTCTACGGCTTCTTCGCCGACATCATCCGCCGCATCGGCGTGCCCGAGGTGGAAACCCGGCTGATGGCTGCGGTTGAAGCCGAGCTCGCCGTGCTGGTCGGCGGCAGCGAAGAGGTCACGGCATGACCTTCACCCGCGCCTGCGCGCTTTCCGACGTGCCCACCGATACCGCCATCTCGGTCGACCTCGGCGGCAAGGACCTGGTGGCGGTGGTGAACACCGCCGAGGGCGTGTTCGCCGTGCGGGATCGCTGCTCGCACGCCGACGTCCCGCTCAGTGAGGGTTGGGTGGAAGGCTGCACGCTGGAATGCTCCGCCCACGGCGCACGTTTCGATCTGCAGACCGGCGCTCCGCTCGACCCGCCCGCAGTCACCCCCGTTCCCACCTATCCCGTCCGGATCGACGCCGGCGAGATCTACATCGACCAAGACAACCCGATCGCAAGCCAGGAGAACTGACGACATGAGTGAACTTCGCATCAGCGGACTGCACGTCGAGGTGGAGACCGAGTCCGGTCCCAAGGAGATCCTCAAGGGCGTGAATCTCACCGTCGCCACCGGCGAGGTGCACGCCATCATGGGGCCCAACGGCTCGGGCAAATCCACGCTGGCCTACTCCATCGCCGGCCACCCGAAGTACACCATCACCTCGGGTTCGGTGACCCTGGACGGCGTCGAGCTCAGCCAGCTGAGCGTGGACGAGCGCGCTCGCGCCGGGCTGTTCCTGGCCATGCAGTACCCGATCGAGGTGCCTGGCGTGTCGGTGGCCAACTTCCTGCGCACGGCCAAGACCGCCCTGAGTGGCGAGGCCCCGGCGGTGCGCACCTGGGTGAAGGACGTCAACGTCGCCCTCGACAAGGTCGGCCTGGACGGCACCTTCGCGGCCCGTTCGCTGAACGAGGGCTTCTCCGGTGGCGAGAAGAAGCGCCACGAGATCGCCCAGCTGGAACTGCTCGATCCGAAGTTCGCGATCCTGGACGAGACCGACTCCGGCCTGGACATCGACGCGCTGCGGATCGTCAGTGAAGGTGTGAACCGCTATGCCGCCAACGGTGACCGCGGCGTGCTGCTGATCACCCACTACACGCGGATCCTGAACTACATCAAGCCGGACTTCGTCCACGTCTTCGTCGACGGCCACATCGTTGAAGAGGGTGGCGCGGAGCTGGCCGAGCGGCTGGAGATCGAAGGCTACGACCGCTTCGTCAAGGCCGCGAAGGCCAATGCCTGATACCACCGGCTACGACGTAGCCGCCATCCGCGAGGACTTCCCGATCCTGGCTCGCCAGGTTGGGGATGTTCCGCTGGTCTACCTCGACTCGGCCAATACCTCGCAGAAGCCGGCCGCGGTGATCGAGGCGATGGACGCGCACTACCGCGACCACAACGCCAATGTCGCCCGGGCGATGCACACCCTCGGTGGCGAGGCCACCTCGGCGTTCGAAGGGGCGCGGGCCAAGGTGGCTGCGTTCATCGGCGCCGCCGGTCCGCAGGAGATCGTGTTCAGCAAGAACGCCTCCGAGGCGCTCAACCTGGCCGCCTACACCGTGGGTAGCCGGCTGCAGCCTGGCGACGAGATCGTGATCTCGGTGATGGAGCACCACTCCAACATCGTGCCGTGGCAGTTGGCCGCCGAGCGCACCGGTGCGGTGCTGCGGTGGTTCGACATCACCGATGAGGGTCGGCTCGACCTGGCCAAGGCGGCGGCGGAGAACCTGATCAACGAGCGCACCAAGGTGGTCTCGATCGCTGCGGTCTCCAATGTGCTGGGCACGGTGAACCCGGTGGCCGACATCGCTACCCAGGCGCACGCCGTGGGTGCGGTGATGGTGGTGGACGCCGCCCAGGCCGTCCCGTACGCCGGGGTGCAGGTGGACGCGTTGGGTGCGGATCTGGTGGCTTTCACCGGCCACAAGATGCTCGGTCCGACCGGTATCGGCGTGCTCTGGGGTCGCTACGACCTGCTGGCTGAGTTGCCGCCGTTCCTCGGTGGTGGCGAGATGATCAACGTGGTCAAGCTCACCGGCTCGACCTACGCCACTCCGCCGCACCGCTTCGAGGCCGGTACGCCGCCGATCGCCGAGGCCGTCGGATTGGGTGCGGCCATCGACTACCTCAATGCCATCGGTATCGACAACATCGCCCTGCATGAGGAGCGGATCACCGCCTATGCGCTGACCCGGATCGCTGCGGTGCCGGGGTTGAAGCTGCTGGGGCCCACCCGTGGTGGCGATCGCAGTGGGGCCATCTCGTTCACCCTGAGCACCGCCGACGGTGAGGAGATCCATCCGCACGACGTCATGCAGCTGCTCGACTCCCGTGGAATCGCGGTGCGTGGCGGGCATCACTGCGCGCGTCCGTTGCATGAGCGGTTGGGGATCGTGGCCTCGACCCGGGCCTCGCTCTACCTCTACACCACCACCGCCGAGGTGGATGCGCTGGCCGATGGCTTGGTGTACGTGGCTGACTTTTTCGGAGGCAAGCGATGAGCGTCGAGGCGATGTACCAGGAGATCATCCTGGATCACTACAAGGCCAAGCATCACGCGGGTCTGCGCGAGCCGTTCGGCGCCGAAGTGACCCACGTCAACCCCAGTTGTGGCGACGAGGTGGTGATGCGGGTGGCGCTGGACGGCGAGCGGATCACCGACGTGTCCTACTCCGGCGTGGGCTGCTCGATCTCGCAGGCGTCCACCTCGGTGATGACCGACCTGGTGATCGGTAAGACCGTGACCGAAGCGCTGAGCCTGCTGGACGACTTCACCGAGATGATGCACTCCCAGGGGCGGTATGAGCCCGACGAGGAGCGGCTGGAGGACGCGGTGGCTTTCGTGGGGGTTTCCCAGTTTCCGGCGCGCGTGAAGTGCGCCCTGTTGGGCTGGTCGGCGTTCAAGGACGCGACCGCTCAGGCTTTGGCTGCAGAAGGGCAGGAGTGAGATGAGCGAGTCCGTGCGACCCTCCGATCTGGTCAACGACACGTTCCCCGGTGAAGTGCCGAACGTACGGCCGTCCGAGGAGGACGTGCTGGAGGCGATGAAGGATGTCGTCGACCCTGAGTTGGGGGTCAACGTGGTCGACCTTGGCCTGGTCTACGGGGTGACCATCGATGTCGGCAACGACGCGGTGATCGACATGACCCTGACCTCGCCCACCTGCCCGCTGACCGACCAGATCGAGTACCACACCCAGTTGGCCCTGGAGGGCCTGGTGAACTCAGTGTCGATCAACTGGGTCTGGCTGCCGCCGTGGACCCTGGAGATGATCACCGAGGACGGCCGCGAGCAGTTGCGGGCGATCGGCTACAACGTCTGAGTCGTCTCTTGCCCACTCCCCGGAAAAGTGATATCAATTTGCTATCAGTTTTTCAGAGGGAGTGATGGAGATGTCTGCAGTTGATTCCGTGCGAAGCAGCATGGACGAGTCCGGCGTGGTGCCGCGGACTCCTGTTCAGGTGAAGATCGCCGAGCGCCCGGCATGGGGCGTCAACGGATTGTGGGCCGTGCTGCTGGTCGTGATCACCGCGATGACCACGATCGCCGGCTTCGGGATGGCCGCGCAGGCCGATGAAGAAGGAGCCAACCCGGCGGCGTTCGTCGGCCTGGGGGTCATCTCGGTGTTGGTGTTGAGCCTGGCGGTGACCGCGATCCGCGTGGTCAGCCCTGGCGAGACCGTCGTCCTGCGGTTGTTCGGCCGCTACGTCGGCACCGTGCGCGAGACCGGTCTGCGGGCCACCCTGCCGCTGGTCCTGCCCAAGCGGGTGTCGGTGCGGGTGCGCAACTTCGAGACCAACGAGTTGAAGGTGAACGACGCCGACGGCAATCCGGTGAACATCGCCGCCATCATCGTCTGGCAGGTCACCGACACCGCCAAGGCGTCCTTCGCTGTGGAGAACTACGACGGGTTCGTCCAGGTGCAGGCCGAATCGGCGCTGCGGCATGTGGCCTCGGCCCATCCCTACGACAACGCCGCCGCCGGCGAGGAGACGCTGCGTGGCTCCACCGACGCCGTCGCGGCCGAACTGGCCACCGAAGTCGGCGCTCGGATCGCGATTGCCGGCCTCGAAGTGATCGAAGCCCGGATCTCGAGCCTGGCCTACGCCCCCGAGATCGCCCACGCGATGCTGCAGCGTCAGCAGGCCGCAGCCGTCATCGCGGCGCGGGAGAAGATCGTCGAGGGGGCGGTGAGCATGGTGCGCAGCGCGCTGCAGCAACTGGAGGACGAGCACGTCGTCGACATGGACGAGGAGCGCAAGGCGGCCATGGTGTCCAACCTGCTGGTCGTGCTGTGTGGCTCGGCGCAGGTCGCGCCCGTGGTGAACACCGGATCGCTGTACACCTGAGCCATGGCCGAAACGAGTGGAAGCGATGCAGGACGGGAGCGCAAATCCGTCCTGCTTCGCCTCGACCCCGCCGTCCACGAGGCGCTGACCCGGTGGGCTGCCGACGATCTGCGATCGGTGAACGCCCACATCGAGTTGCTGCTGCGGCAGGCGCTCGCCAAAGCCGGACGGGCGCCGAGCGACGCCGGTCCGCTGCCGCGCCGGGGGCGTCCTCCCGCCTCTCCGCGAGGCTGAGCCTCAGCCAGGGCAGTCGCGCGGATCAGTCGGCGATGCCGAACTCGGCATCGCCGAGGGTCTGAGCCAGTCCATGAGCCGCGATCGCGGCCAGCGCCGGCATGTCGTCGCTGGCTTGGGAGAACAGCGACGCCAGGGCGAGCGCCCAGGCCCACGCCCGAGCCCAGATTGCCGGGTCGTAGTGGCCGTGATCATCACAGTAGGCGCGGAAAGCTGCACGGGCCTCGGCGTCGAACATCAACCAGGCGACAGCCAGATCGCTGGCCGGATCGCCGGCGCAGAGGTCGCCGAAGTCGATCACTGCGGCCAGGCTGTGGTCGAGGTTCAGGAGGAGATTCAGCGG
>CAZLJN010000193.1:0-5018 GCA_964559815.1 uncultured Propionibacteriaceae bacterium | reverse complement strand
TCGATCTGCTTCTCCGCACCGCGGGTCCACTTGATCGCAAAGCTGCGCGGCAGCAGGTAGTTGCGGCCGTAGCCGTCCTTCACCTCGACAACGTCGCCGGGAACACCGAGGTGCTCCACGGGGGCAGTAAGAATGAGCTTCATCTCAGCATCCCCCTATCAACGCGAGTTCGAGGCGTAGGGCAGCAGGGCGACTTCGCGAGCGTTCTTCACCGCGATAGCAACCTTGCGCTGCTCCTGCACTGACAGACCGGTAACCCGACGAGCCCGGATCTTGCCGCGCTCGGAGATGAACTTCCGCAGCGTGGCGGTGTCCTTGTAGTCGATGGTGCCGATGCGAATGGACTTCGCCGGCACGATCTTCTTCGATTTCACAGGCTTGCGCTGTGAGGCCATTGTGGTGCTCTCCTTGACTTATGAAAGCCCGGCATGGTGCCGGAATGACGTGATGGTCGGTGCCGCGATGGCGGCACCGGATGGCATCAGAACGGGGGCTCTTCGCTCTGGGCACCGGCCCAGGGATCAGCGCCGCCGCTGTTGTTGCCTGCCTGGCCGCCGCCGCGGTTCCAGTTGGAACCGCCCGACGAGCCGCCGCTGTAGTTACCACCGCCGGAGCCACCCTGATTGCGGGAGACCTTGGCGGTGGCGTACTTCAGGGCCGGACCGACCTCTTCCACCTCGACTTCGAAGACCGTGCGCTTCTCGCCTTCACGGGTTTCGTAGCTGCGGGACTTCAAACGGCCCTGGACGATGACCCGCATCCCCTTGGTGAGGGATTCGGCAACGTTCTCGGCCGCCTGGCGCCACACAGCGCAGTTGAGGAACATGGCGTCGCCGTCCTTCCACTCGCCGCTGGCGCGGTCGAGGGTGCGGGGCGTCGAGGCGACAGTGAAGTTCGCCACCGGCGCACCGGACGGAGTGAAACGCAACTCGGGGTCGGCAGTCAGATTGCCGACGATGGTGATGATGGTCTCGCCTGCCATGTGTGATGTCTTTCGATCGGACTTGAATGGGTTACCTCGCCAAGAGTGTCAGTTCGCACTGACGTTTACGAGGCTTCCTGTGAATCAGTGCAGGTCGGGGCGGATCACCTTGGTCCGCATGATCTGCTCGTTCAGGGTGAACTGGCGATCCATCTCCTTCACCACGGCCGGCTCAGCGGTCACGTTGATGATGGCGTAGATGCCTTCGGACTTCTTCTTGATGTCGTAAGCCAGACGACGCCGGCCCCACACATCAATGTTGTCCACGGTGCCACCGGACTTCTTCAGGCCGGCAAGCGGCTTGTCCAGCAAGCCATTCACCTGACGATCGTCGACTTCGGGATCAATGATCACCACGACTTCGTAGGAACGCATACGCGAACTCCACCTCCTCTGGTCTAGAGCGGCTACGGGAGCTTCCCGTAGCAGGAGGGCGTATCTTCGACCGTCCATGAAGGACGGCCGACGACCCAGCCTACCGGCAGCGCCGACGAGGGGCCAATTGCCGACCGTGCGTCAGCGGTGGACCTTCGCGGTCGGCGCGGACGTCACCGTGATCGGATCCTGGTCGGGCACCTCGACGGTGACCTCCACACTGATCCGCTTGGCGCGGTCCTTCTTGACCAGCCGGTAGGTCTGCTTGGTTGCACGGGCGATCTTGGCTCCGTTGCGGTACCACTGGTAGCTCACCGTGGCGCCGTCGACGCTGCTCAGATCGACCACGGCGGTGAGCTTCTTGCCGACCCGCAGCGACCCGGTGATCGTCGGCTGACCGACGGTGTCGACGACGGGCTCGTCCACAACCGGGAAAGCCTTCACGGCGATGTCGATACCGGTCAGGTTGTTGCCCTGCTCGAGGTGGAAATACCCGACACCGGCGCGGGTCTCACCGTAGGAGGTCACCGGGAAGACGTCCTGGTACTCGGTACCCGGATCGACCCAGGCCGAAGCCATGTCGCTGGAGCCGGGGAAGTCGAAGGAGGCGGTGTAGCTGCCGTCGACGGCGGTGACGGTGCACCCGTAGTAGTCGTGGTAGCCGTCGCTCTGGAAGAGCGAGGCACCCGCGCAGACCGTGAGCCCGGCAGTGGGCGCCCCATCCAGGGTCACCGTGCCGGAAACCGAGGTGAGCGTGCTGACGTCGGCCTGCGCCGGTGCGGCCACCAACGACGTGGCAGCAGCGACGGTGACCCCGATGATCGCGCCGAATACGCGGCGCAGATTGGCTGATGGCTGCAAGGAAATCCCCCCGAATGTCTGCAGACCGAACCCACCAAATTGTTGGCGGACGTTACCCAGGGTGCCCGAATCGACGGACGTCCACAACCCGTCCCCGCGAAATTGCTCAGCGCCAGGTGACTTTCTTCGTGCGATTCGAGGCCTTGGTGACGCTGGTGAAGCCGTCGAGCTTGCCGGTCACCTTGACGCTCATCTTCTTGCGCGCGTCGCGCCAGGACAGCTTGTACGTGGCCTTGGTCGCACCCTTGATCTTGGTGCCATTGCGGTACCACTGATACTTGAGCTTGACCCCGTCCGGCCCCCACGCGCCGGCCCGCGCGGTGAGCTTGGAGCCCACCTTGACCTTGCCGGAGATGGACGGGGTGGCGCTGGTCACCTTGGCCGGGCCGACCGGCGTGGACGCGATCAGGGTGACCGAGACGTCGTGCACATTGGCGCCGATCATCGGGCTGCCATCCTGATAGCCGGCGGCCGTGACCATCAGGGTGTAGGTGCCGTGCGGCAGATCGAGGTCGAACCGGAACGCCCCGTCCGCGCCGGTGGTGTGACACAACGTGACCACGCACACCTGGGCAGCGGCGATCGGCTTACCTGCTTCATCGGTCACCGTGCCACCGACGTAGGGCGCCGCGGCGAGCTCGAAATCCCAGGCCTGCCCGGCCGTCGTCTCGTCGATCAGCTGCGGGCCGGAGATCTCCGACCACGCCCGGGTGTAGTTGGGGAAGAACGTCACGACCGCGGGACCAACGCCGGGATCCGCGGTCAACTGATGCAGTCCCGCAGGGATGCCCCGCATGGTGTAGGCGCCGGACGCATCGGTCTGCGGGCAGGCGATGTCACGCCCGGCGCAGACCCAGACATCGGCGACCGGCGCGCCTTCGAAGGTGACCTTGCCGGAGATGTCGAGTCCGGGCGTCATCGTGATCTCGGCGTAGATATTGTCCGCGCTGAGGTCGAAAGGCCACTGCGAACTCGGGCCCTCCGGACCCGACCACCAGGTGGCCGCATCTTCACCGCTGGGATCGGTGACCAGCAAGTAGTAGGTGCCCACCGGCCGCGTACCCAGCCAGAAGCTGCCGTCGGAACGGGTGACCTTGGAGACGATGGTGGTGCGCTGCTGGTCGGCATCGATGGTGTAGAGGGTGACCACGGCACCCACCGCCGGCGCACCGGCCGAGGTCTTGACCACCCCGGCGATCCAGCCGGTGGTTGAGTCGGCCAGCGCGACCGAACTCACCCCCACCAGTAGACCCATGGTGAGCGCCAGCCCGAGCAGCGCGCCCACCAGTATGCGAATGCCTCGCCTCATCGATTCCCCCGAATCTCACACCGACGCTGAGGGGGCTCCCCGTCCCAACGTCCCCTAAAGAGTGACTCAAACAGGGGTGGTAATTCAACTGAGGACGCCTGCGACCCTCAGACCCTCGGGGACGCGATGAGGGTGGTCAGCGCGATTTTGGACCTCATCGAGGCTCCCCTGGCGCGCCCCTCGGCGACAGGGCCCGTGCGGGACCCGGCTCGCGGCGCCGGAACGGCGGTCAGCTCCTCCGCGCTCATCGCAGCATCCGCCGTTACTCTTGTTCGATGGCCCCCACCACCACCCGCGCACGATCATCGGCTCGCCTCGCGGTCGCCGCGCTGGCGGGGCTCCTGAGCGTCAGCCTGACCCTGACTCCGGCGCCCGCGTCCGCCAAGACTCCGCCACCACCCCGGGCGCTGGCCTCGGCCCAGATCGATGCACACCTGGGCTACATGCCGCAGTCCACCTGCTCGCCGTCGGCCAAGCCCGGGGCCAAGGCCGTCCTGAAGTTGCTGATCAAGACCTGGGGTGGGTCGTCCTCGGGCATCTCGCGGGCCTGCGGCGCCGGCAGTCGCTCCGAGCACAAAGAGGGGCGCGCCCTCGACTGGCACATGAGCGTGAAGAAGGCCAGTCAGCGTAAGCGGGTGAACGCCGCGCTGAACTGGATCACCGCCAACAACGGCGAGGTCGCGCTGCGCCTGGGGATCATGTACGTGATCTGGAATCAGCACATCTGGAGCGTCTACTACCCCGAACTCGGATGGCGCCTGATGGCGGACCGCGGCGGCGCCACCGCCAACCACAAGGACCACGTGCACATTTCGCTGTCCTGGGACGGCGCATACCAGCAGACGTCCTGGTGGACGGGTCAGCCCATCACCGATCCGCTGAACTCGCGCTGTGGTGCTCCTGGCGTCCGCGCCTGCCTCCCGGTGATCGGACGAACCACCGCAGCCTGGCCCCACCAGGCCACCGCCGTGCCGGCCTCCTTCACCCCCGCGCCATGGATCCTGCCCGGCGTCGGCGGCAGCCCCCGGGTAGGCATCGTGCAGCGGGCTGTGGCCGGTTCATGGATGCCGGCCGATGCCACGGTCAGCTACCAGTGGACCTCCAACGGGATCCCCATTCCGGGAGCCACCGAGGCGACCTACCTGCTCCCGCCCGAACAGGTCGGCCACGAGGTTGAGGTGCGCGTCACCGCGACCGCAGCCGACGGCACTCCGCTGGGCACCCGCGCCTCCAACAACATCGCCGACGTCTACCCCGCACCGATGAGCGGCAGCACGCCGGTGATCGCGGGCACGCGGGCACCGTCGAACACCCTCAGCGTGAACCTCGGCTCCTGGTCGCCGACCCCGAGCGCCGTCAGCTACCAGTGGCTACGCGACGGCAAGAAGATCAAGGGTGCGACCGGACCGGCTTTCACCGTGCGCTCCAAGGACCGCGGCCACAAGATCTCGGTACGAGTGACCGGACGCCTGCTGGGCCACACCACGGTGA
>CAZLJN010000192.1:0-5079 GCA_964559815.1 uncultured Propionibacteriaceae bacterium | reverse complement strand
CCCTGAATCCCGCCGATCCGCTGGCTGCCGACTTCCGCGCCGCCATCGACGCCGCGCTGACCTCCTTCCTCGACGGCCGGGCCACCGCCCTGGCCGAACTCGGACCCGAGACCGCCACCTTGGTCGAGACCGCCCGCGCGTTCACCGCCGGTGGCAAGCGGCTGCGTCCGGCTTTCTGCTGCTGGGGCTATCTGGCCGCCACCGGCTCGACCGAGGTGCCCGACCACGTGATCAGGGCCGCCGCCAGCCTGGATCTGCTGCACGTCGCCGCACTCGTCCATGACGATGTGATGGACGGCTCGGCGACCCGCCGCGGATTGCCCGCGGTACACGTCCAATACGCCACCGCGCACGCCGCCAACGAGGGCCGCGGGTCCTCGGTCGACTTCGGTCGGGCCGCAGCGATCCTGCTCGGCGATCTGCTGCTGCTGTGGTCGGAGCAGCTTTTTGCCGGCTGCGGCGCCCCGCCCGATCGGTTGGCCGCCGCGGCACCACTGGCCGCCCTGGTGCGCGAAGAGGTCAACGCCGGCCAGTTCCTCGACGTCACCGCGCAGACCCGTCCGCCTATGGACGCGCGCAGCGATCCGGCCTCGGTCGATGATCAGATCCGCCGGGTGGTGGAGTACAAGACTGCGCGCTACACGGTGATTCGGCCGCTGCAGATCGGGGCGGCGCTGGGCGGCGGAACGCCCGAACTGCTCGACACGCTGGCCCGCTTCGGCTCCCCACTGGGACGCGGCTTCCAGTTCCGCGACGACATTCTCGGGGTGTTCGGGGACGAGGCGGTCACCGGCAAGCCGGCCGGTGATGACCTGCGCGAAGGCAAGCTGACCGTGCTGGTGGCCAACGCCATGGCCGCGGCGCGCGAGGGTGACGCCCTCGATCTGGACGACCTGCTGGGCCGGGAACTGAGCCCGGCCGAGGTGACCCGGGCGCGGCAGATCATTGCCTGTTCGGGAGCCCTGGCTGCCACCGAGCATGAGATCGGTGAGGCCGCTCAGGAGGCGCTGGCCGTGCTCGCAGATTCCACTCTGCCCGCGGCCACCGTGGAAGGGCTGTCCACACTGGTGGCGCTCAGCACCGACCGCAAGGCCTGAGGCCCGGTCGGCGCCGAACGCCACCGCTGGTGGTTACTGGCCGAACTGACCCGGCAGGACGTGCGCCTCACGCGGCTCGAACTGCTGGTCGAACTCGGTCAAGGCGTCGGAGTCGACCTCGAAGGCCGGACTCTCGGCCAGCCGTCCGTGGACGCCGTCCAGGCCGCCGTCGGACAACTCCAGACCCATGAACGCCGGGAAGTTCAGCCCGTCCGGGGTGGTGATGCCCCACGTCGCCGCATCGACGAAGCCGAAGCGCGCGTAGTAGCCGGGGTCGCCGAAGAGGAAGACCCCGACGAAGCCCTGCTCACGGAGCAGACCGAGGCCGGCCCGCATCAGGGCGCTGCCGACACCGGTGCGTTGGTGATCCGGCCGGACGCCGATCGGTCCGAGATAGCCGACCTCGGCGGTGCGTCCGCCGGCGTCGACGATCTGGGCGCGGGACACGATCAACGAGCCGAGCAGGCCGTCGTCGTCGGTGGCGACGAGGTCGATCAGCAGATCGTCGCTTTTCCGAGCTTGATGGACGATGAGGTGTTCCACGCAGCCGGGTCGGTAGAGATCCCAGAAGGCGTCGCGCACCAACTCCTCGGTGCTGCGGTAGTCGTCGGCTCGCGCAGAGCGAATGGTGATAGTCACGATGATGGTCCTTGTCCGAGGCGATTGCGCCTCACAGATGCTGAAGACAGGCAGGACTGTTTATCGACACCCGAAATGGCAACGGGTCGTCCTCGGGGCGCGCGAAAGCTACAGCGCAGCCGTCGTGTCGGGGCTCAGACCCCGACCGTCATCGTGAGTTTCTTCATGCCCGCCCAGTCTGTCACCCTCGGCCGGGCCGCGCCCATCAGAACGCGCCGAAGACGACCTGCTCCATGCCCGGATCCTGACCCCAGGCCTGGGTGAGGCGGGCGTCCAAGGCAGCCGCGGCAGCCTGGACGTCCGGCGCGGCGGCGATCGCGCGGGTCACCCCGACCCGACGGGCGCCGGCGGCCAACACCTGATCGAGGTTCTCCGCATTCACCCCGCCGACGGCGAACCACGGCTTGGCAGTGGCCGGCGGTGCGACCTGGGCGGCATAGGTCACCAACCCCAGACCGGCCTCACCCACCCCGGCGGCATTGAAGACCGGGCTGATGGTGAAGAAGTCGACTGCGTCATCAGCGAGCGCGGCATCCACCTGCGCCGGCGAGTGACAAGCCCGTCCGACCAAAGCCCACTGCCCCAAGGCAGCCCGCGCTTCGGCGGCCGGCCCGTCGAGGGCGGACAACTGCGCAACGTCGGCGTGAATCGCCGCCGCCACCTCGGTGGGCCCATACGAACTGACCAGGCCCGTGCGCCCGGCCTGCTTCTCCACCGTGGCCAGCGCTCCGGCCTGGACCTCGAGGGTGGCCTGGGGCTCGCGCAGCTGGATCAGATCGACCCCACCGGCGAATGCCGCCGCAGCGAACTCGGCCAGGTCGCCGGTCTGCAGGCGGGCGCCGGTGATCAACATCAGTTTGGCCAGCTTCAGGCGCGTGGCCAGTCCCAGTAGCGCGGTCACGCGGCCAGCCTAGCTGGGCGGCGGGTCGCGGCAAGAGGGATTGCACGCTAGCTTTACAATTCGCAGCAGGTCTGGAATACCCAAACTTCCCCACCTGTTCCGGAGCCGAAGAGCCGCATGACGACGACACAGAGCAAGCCCGATCCCCTCGTGGGACGCATTGTCGACGGCAGATACCGGATCACCCGCAAGCTCGCCCGCGGCGGCATGGCCACGGTATATGTGGCCGACGACCTGCGCCTCACCCGCACCGTGGCGATCAAGGTGATGCACGAGAACCTCGGCACCGACAGCGACTTCGTCGACCGCTTCGACCGGGAGGCCCGCGCCGCCGCAGGCCTGTCCCACCCGAGCGTGGTCTCCGTCTTCGACCAGGGCATGGACGACGAACGTCCCTACATCGTCATGGAGTACGTCGAAGGCTCCACCCTGCGCCATGTGATGACTCGTGAGACCCCGATGTCGCCACTGCGCGCTGTCGACCTGATCAGTCAGGTGGCCAGCGCCGTGGCCGCCGCCCACGAAGCCGGCATCATCCACCGCGACCTCAAGCCCGAGAACGTCCTGATCTCGCCGCGCGGCCAGCTCAAAGTCGCCGACTTCGGCCTGGCGCGGGCCGTCACCGCCCACACCGCCACGGCCACCGGGATGCTGATCGGCACGGTCAGCTATATCGCCCCCGAACTGGTCACCCACGGCCATGCCGACACCCGCTGCGACGTCTACGCCATGGGCGTGGTGCTCTACGAGATGCTCACCGGCACCAAGCCGCACACTGGCGACACCCCGATCCAGGTGGCCTACAGCCACGTGCACAACGAGATCTCCCCGCCGTCGGTCGCCGCTCCCACCGGGGCGATGATTCCCGACTACCTGGACGCCCTGGTGATGACCGCGGCAGCCCGGCAGCCGGCCGATCGTCCGGCCGACGCCCGAGTGCTGCTGGAACACCTGCACGCGGTGCGCGACGCGCTGGCCCGCGGCGTCACCTCTGATCCGCTGCTGGCCGCCCGGATGCGGCAGACCATGGTGGACGCCGCCGAACAGGTCACCGAAGCCGTTCCGCTAATGCCGCAGCGGCCCACCCCGCTCAGCAACCCGGCTATCGACGTGCCCACCAATGCCACTTTGGTGTTCGACCCGTCCCAGGGCGGGCCGCCGTCGCCGAGCCCGTCGGCTCAGCCGTTACGCGCCCGCCGGGCCCGCAGCGCGCGCCGCGGTCGCAACAGCCTGATCATCGTGCTGGTCGCCAGCCTGTTGCTGGGCGTGGGCGCCTGGTACCTGCTGGCTGGACGCTTCACCCAGACCCCCGACTTCACCAACCTGACCCAGGCGCAGGCCCAGGCGCTGGCCGCGGAGAAGGGCTTCGCGATCACCTTCGGTGGCGACTTTTCCGAGACCATCCCGGTCGGCCAGGTCGTCCGCACCGATCCGGCGAACGGCGAGCGCATCGCTTTCGGCGGCCTGATCACGGCCTTCCTTTCCAAAGGCCCCGAGCGCTACCCCGTCCCGTCCCTGGCCGGACGGACGGTCGACGACGCCTCCAGGGCGCTGACCGACGCCCACCTGGCTGTGGGCAAGGTCACCGAAGTCTGGGACGAGTCCATCGAGATCGGGCTGGTGATCAGCGCGTCCATCGAACCGGGCAAGCAGGTCAAGCCGCAGACCCAGGTCGATCTGAATGTCTCCAAGGGCCCGGCACCGGTGGACATCGTCAGCATGGTCGGCAAGACCTATGACGAGGCCGCCGCCTACTACACCAACGCCGGTCTGGTCGTCGCCCGGGCGCCGGAAGACAAGTTCAGTTCCAAGATCCCGGCCGGCAGCGTGGTCTCCCAAGACCCGAAGAGCGGCACCCTGCCGAAGAAGTCCACGATCACCTTCACCGTGTCGAAGGGCCCGGAGATGATCGCCGTGCCGAGCGTCGGCGGCCAACCCACCGCCACAGCCAAGACGGCCCTGACCAATGCCGGGTTCAAGGTGGTCACCGAGAAGCACTTCTCCGGCAAGACCGTCTGGTCAGCCAACCCGAAGGATCCCGGGGCGTGCACCAACAACGGTCAGCTGATGTGCCCGAAGGCCTCGACGATCATCCTGGTGCTGTACTGATCCTGGCCTGATCAGGCCGGCGCCCAGGCGCCCGCACCCCGCAGGTCGGTCAGCCGGGTCGCGGTGATCTCGTTGATCCGATTGAACGCCAGCGCCCAACCCCGCTCGTTCAGCAAGCCTTCGTGGATGCAGAAGCCCTGCGGCGCCCCCACGGCCCGGACGAAGTCGACGGTCTCCTTCATCGCCGCCCACGGCCCGTAGGCGGGAACGCCGAGCACGTCCACCCCGGACGGCACCGCGGCCAGGCTGTCGCCGGGGTGGAAGAAGGTGGGTTCGCCCTCAGCGCTGAGCACCAGGCCGACGTTGCCGATCTGCGGAATGTCGCGGTGGATC
>CAZLJN010000191.1:0-5088 GCA_964559815.1 uncultured Propionibacteriaceae bacterium | reverse complement strand
CCGAGACCTACACCGAGTGGCGGCGGGCCGGGTCGGCGTGCCGGGGTGCGCTGGTTTTCCACCTGGCCGACCTGGCGCCCGGAGCCGGGTGGGGCGTGCTGGACGCCGACCACCGCCCCAAGTCGATCTTCCGAGCGCTGGCTCGCGCATGGCGTCCGGTGTGGCTGGGCCTGACCGATGAAGGCACCAACGGCCTGCGGCTGCACCTGGTCAACGACACCGCCGAGCCGATCACCGGCGAGGTCGAAGTCTTCGGCCTGCGCGACGGCGAAGTGGTGGTGGCTCGGGCCTCCGCCGAGGTGACCCTCGCCCCGCGCAGCGCCACCGCGATGAACGCCACCGATCTGTACGGCGGCTTCTTCGACTACACCTACGCCTACCGGTTCGGCCCGGCCGAGCTGTCGGTCGCGGTGGCCAGGCTGCGCGTGGACGGCGCCATCGTCAGCGAGGCGTTCAGTTTCCCGCTGGGTCGGGCGGCTGCGCTGGGTAAGGCACAGCTGCAGGTCGAGGCCGTCGAGACCGAGGACGGCTGGGTGGTGCAGCTGCGCACCGATCGTTTCGCCCCCTCGGTTCACCTGGTGGTGCCTGGCTTCGTGGTCGCCGACGACTGGTTCCACCTGGTGCCCGGTGAGGTGCGGGTGGTGGAGTTGCGTCCGTTGCCTCACACGCCGGCCGACGCCCGACCGTCCGGAATGGTGCGGGCACTGGCCGCAATCTCCGTCCCCTTCTGATCGCTGCGCACGCCGCCTGCCTCACACTTTGATCGCAGGCCACACTGGAGGCCCGAGCGGAGAAACCATGAGCAACTACATCAGCGCCTTCACCACACCGTGGATGCTGACCGGTGTCGCCGTGCTGTTCCTCCTCGTGGCGATACTGACCTGGGCACTACGCGCACCGTTGCGCAACGGCGCCCGCCGAGCCGGCTTCTTCGGGTTTGCTCTGGCGTCCGGCTCGATCGTCCTGGTCACGCTGATACGCGAGCCACCCCAGCCGTGGTGCGTCGGCTGTGTGGTCCCTGATTGGGGGCTGCCGCGTTTCCTGAACGGCGATCTGGGCACGGAGGGCTTGCTCAACGTGGCGCTCTTCGTCCCCGCGGCGTTCTTCGCCGTCCTGGTGTGGCGGGCGCCGGTGCGCACCGTGGCGGCCGCCGCGCTGGGCTCACTAATGATCGAGTTACTGCAGCCGATGATCGGGGTGGGCGTCAACGACATCACCGACCTAGCCACCAACATCGCCGGCGCCATGGTGGGCGCGTCCGCCGGTGCCGTGGTGATGCTGATCGTCGACAGCGCCACACAACGGCGTTTCCTCACCGGGCGCACCGTGCGGGTGGCAATCGGCGTCGTGGTGGTGGCGGCCCTCACCCTGGGCGCCCCCACCCTGCTCGCCGACCACCGCCAAGCGCAGGCGCACGCCCAGCTGACCACATTGTTCGCTCAGACCACCCTGGCCGACTACCGCAAGCACGCCGACAGCGACTGGCTGCCCCGCCGCCTCGCCTTCAACGCCGCCAATGGCTCTCCCCCCGAGGAGGCCTACGCCACCAGCAAGGTCGCCCGCACCCGCTACACCTGGACGCCTTTCGGTGTGGTCCGCTGCGTCATCGCCGAATGGACGCCGACCGGCTTCACCGCCACCGACGACGCCGGGGCATCCTGCCGGACCCCGTTTCACTCCTGAGCCTGCCGAGTCCATCCCGTCACCCCGGCACAAAGAAGCCGTCCCCTTCCTTCCTCAGACCACTGGGGCTGAGACCGTCACATCGCCGCAACACGCACCCCCTAATGTCAGCACATGCCCGATTCTTTGACTGTTTCGCATGCCGCCACGGCCACCCTGGCCGAGCTGCCGATCGCCGAGGCCAGCATCCGGGCGTCCGACCTGCGACAGTTCCGAATCGGCGACGAGCCACTGGCCGCGTTCGACCCCGGGTTCACCAACACTGCCTCCTGCCATTCGGCGATCACCTACATCGACGGCGACGCCGGCGTCCTGGAGTATCGGGGCTACCCGATCGCCGACCTGGCCGAGTCCTCGACCTACTTGGAGGTCGCCTGGCTGCTGCTCAACGGCGAACTGCCGACCGCTACCGAGCTGGCCGCCTGGGAGGACCGGGTCACCGTCCATCGCCGCGTGCCGGACGAGGTCAAGACCGTCCTGGCCGGCTTCCCGGCCAATGCGCACCCGATGACGATCCTGATGTCGTCGGTGGCCGCGTTCTTCTCGTTCTACCCCGACGCCCGCAACTTCGACGACCCCGAATCCCGCAGCCGGGCGATGGTGCGGCTGATCGCCAAGATGCCGACGATCGCCGCCTACGCCTTCCGCAAGGGGCGCGGCGAGGACTACGTCGCCCCCGACGACGACCTCGGCTACTGCGCCAACTTCCTGCACATGCTGTTCGCCCAGCCCGGACGTCCCCACGAGGAGCACGAGCGGCTGGTGCGGGCCATGGAGGTGCTGTTCATCCTGCACGCCGATCACGAGCAGAACTGCTCGACCAATGCGGTGCGCTCGGTGGCCTCCTCGGGCAACGACCTGTTCACCTGCTGCTCGGCCGGGATCGGCGCGCTGCACGGGCCGCTGCACGGCGGCGCGAACGAAGCCGTGTTGAAGATGCTGCGCGAGATCGGCACGGTCGATCGGGTGCCGGAGTTCATCGAGGGCGTGAAGGCCGGCAAGACCCGAATGATGGGCTTCGGCCACCGGGTCTACAAGAACTACGATCCGCGGGCCAAGATCATCAAGAAGTCCGTCGATGACGTCTTCGAGATCACCGGCGTCAACCCGCTGCTGAAGATCGCTCTGGAGTTGGAGCGCTACGGCCTCAACGACGAGTACTTCGTGTCGCGGCGGCTCTACCCGAACGTCGACTTCTACTCCGGCCTGATCTATGAGGCCCTCGGCTTTCCGCCGGAGATGTTCACCGTGCTGTTTGCCGTGCCCCGGGCGTCCGGGTGGGCGGCGCAGTATCAGGAGTTCATCACCGACGCCGAGCAGAAGATCGTCCGGCCCAAGCAGGTCTACACCGGCCATCGGGCGCGCACCTACGCCCCCATCGACCAGCGCTAGCTGCGCTCCCGCGGACGACTGTCGCAGTCTGGAGACAACCGCGTCGACGTCCTTGTGAGGGTCGAACGGGGCCGATAGCGTGCGTCGCGCACCGCGCCCACCTGATCAGGAGTAGCCATGACCGCGATCGACTACTACAGCCAACCCGACGGCCTGCGACTGGGCGCCGAGTTGGGCCTGACCGAGAAGCAGGAACGCAAGCTGCGCAACTTCACCTGGGAGCGCGTGGTGGTCGGCAACGACCTCGACACCTACCTCGATTGGGCCGGTGACGAGTTCCCCAAGCGAAAGAAGAAGGTGCTCACCCAGGCCTTCGACACCGCATTCCAGGCCCGCCGGGCGCAGGTCGCATCCTGGCCCGCCGACGCCCGCTCGACCCCACTGATGACCGCCTTCGCCGAACTGGCCGACCTCGGCATCGTGGCCCGCGGCAACTTCTCCTGCTGCGGCAACTGCGCCTCCGGCGAGATCTGGGAGGAGCGGGACGACTCGCGCACCTGGCGCGGCTACATGTACTTCCACTCTCAGGACGCCGACCGGATCCCCGACGACCGCACCACCTACGTCGGCTACGGGGTCTTCCTGGACGCCTACCTGCCCGAGTCGGAATGGGACGCCCTCAGCGACCAGGCCAAGGACGAGACCTACGCCCGCCTGGTACGCGAGTTGATGGCCGAGGCGACCGTGGTGCTCGAACGCCACGGCGTCGAGGTGGAGTGGGACGGCAGCCTGGGCGTCCGGATCCTGCTGAAGAACGTCGACTGGTACGTCGAGGTCTGACGGCCGAATCAGCCCACCCACACCACCGGCGACCCGTAATCAGCCAGCCGACGGTCGGACGTCATCAGCTGGCAGCCCTCCACCCGGGCTTGGGCCAACAGCAGGCGATCGAACGGATCGCGATGGATGGCAGGCAACGAAGCCACGTCGGCCGCGTGCCGACTGGTGACCGGCAACTCGACGTAGCCGTTCTCGACCAACGCCCGCCGCAGCACACCGGCATCGAAGGTGAAGTCATCTCGCCCTATCGAGGCCTTGATCGCCACCTCCCAGATGCTGGCCGCACTGAACCACAACTCGTTGGACGGGTCGGTCAGCGTCGCCCGCGTGGCATCACTGAGGCGTTCAGGATCATGGGCAGCCCACAACAAGAGGTGGGTGTCCAGCAGCAGGATCACGACTGCTGCCCCTCAAAAAGGTCCGCGATCTCCTCTGCCCCGAGCTGATCGAAGTCGTCGGGAACGTTGCCGTAGCCGGCCAGGAAGCCAATCCGCTGCGTCGGATAGGCCGCATCGACCCTGACCAGCCGAGCCACCGGCCGTCCCGCCTTCGCAATGATCACCGTCTCGCCGGCCGCCGCAGCATCAACCAGTTTCGACAACTGCGTCTTCGCCTCATGGATGTTCACGGTGGTCGCGGGCATGGCTTCAGTATGACTTAGTCCAGTGGCCTTAGTCCACCCTCGATCAGACCGCTGACGCTCCGACCGAACAATCGTCACGAATCCGTTGCGAGGCGCTGCGACGAGTAGTTAGGTAGGGGCATGAGTTCAAAGTTGAGCGCTGCCGCAGTGCAGGTGACCAGTCCAGACGACGTCCGCAACGTGGTTCTGATCGGAAACGCAGGGTCGGGCAAGACCTCCCTGTTCGAGCAACTCCTCAAGGCCCGGGTGGTCGGCTATCGCGGCGAGAAGGAAGACGCCGAGCGCGCCGCTCAGCTCTATCTGGCCAGCCTGGCCACCGGTGAGGTGCAGGTGAATCTGCTCGATGCTCCCGGCCATCCCGACTTCGTCGGCGAACTGCGCGCCGGCATCCGCGCCGCCGACGCGGCGATCTTCGTCATCTCCGCCGCCGACGGCATCGACGGCGCCGCCCAGGCGCTGTGGGACGAATGCACCGCCGCCAACCTGCCGCGGATCATCGCTCTCACCAAGCTGGACGCCGGCCATGCGGACTTCGACAACTCCGTCGCCGACGCCCAGACCAAGTTCGGCGAGGGCGTCCTGCCCACCCA
>CAZLJN010000190.1:0-5094 GCA_964559815.1 uncultured Propionibacteriaceae bacterium | reverse complement strand
GTTTCCAGGATCTCGTAGAGCACCGGCACCAGGATCAGGGTCAGCAGGGTGGAGCTCATCAGGCCGCCGATCACCACGATGGCCAGCGGCTTGGAGATGAACACCCCGCCGCCGGTCAGCCCGAGCGCCATCGGCACCAGGGCGAACACCGTGGCCAGCGCGGTCATGATGATCGGACGCACCCGCAGTCGGGCACCGGCCTGAATCGACTCGGCCACCCCCAAACCGGCCTTGCGCTTCTGGTTGATCAGGTCGATCAGCACGATCGCGTTGGTGACCACGATGCCGATCAGCATCAGCAGACCCACCATCGAGGGCAGCCCCAGAGCGGTGTCGGTCACCAGCGAGAAGCCCAGCGCACCGGTCGCGGCGAACGGAATCGACACCAGCAGGATCAGCGGCTGCAGCAGCGATCCGAAGGTGGCCACCATGATCAGGTAGACCACCGCGATCGCCACCAGCATCGCCAGCCCCAGCTGCGAGAACGAGTCGGCCTGCTGCTGGCTCACGCCGCCGATCCGGTAGCTGATGCCATCGGGCAGGGTGAGGCTGTCCAGACCGGCCTGGATCTGCGCAGTAGTGGCGCCCAGGTTGGTCGATTCGGAACTCGCGCTGATGGTCGCCGAGCGGCTGCCGTCCACCCGGGTGATCATCGCCGGTGCCTGCACCAGCTTGACCTCGGCCACGGCATCCAGTCGGACGGCGTCGGCGGTGGCGTCGGCGGCGTCCTTCGACTCCTGGGCGATCGCCTCGGACTGCGCCTGCGACTCCAGGGTCTTCTTCCGGGTGGTGTTCAGCGTCTGCAACTGTTTGTCGATGGTGGCCGGCGTCGCCTGCAGCTGCACGAGCTGGGACGTCGTCGCCGTGATCGCCTGGTTCAACTCAGCCACCCCGACCGCCAGGTTTGCGCACTCGGGGTCGCTGGATCCGCTGGCGCACTTGGCCTGGAGCGCGGCGAGTTGTGCCTGGAGTCCGGCCAGCTTGGCCTGCAAGCCCTTCACGGCCTTTTGGGCGTCGGCCTTGGCCTTCTTCAACGCCTTCACCTGGGCGTTGTAGGCGTCGGTCTGGGCCGCCTGGCCCTCCTTCTGCAGCGCCTTGGACTTGTCCTGGACGCTCTGCGCGGCGTCGGTCTTGGCGTTGCCGTTCATCAGCTGGGTCACCGGCAGCTCGATGGTGCGCAGTTCAGCCAGGCTCTTCACCGGCTTGTCCACGCGCAGGTACACCTTCAGCGTGTCGTCGCCGGAGGCCATCTGGCCGATCAGCTGTCCGCGGACGGCGCGCGACACGGCCTGGCCGATGGTGGCCTGGTTCATACCGAGCTTGGCCGCTGCCTTGTTGTCGACGTCCACCGCCACCTGCTCACGAGCCTCGGACAGGTCCGAGGTGACGTTGACCAGGTCGGGGATGGTCTTCATCATCGCCACGACCTGATCGTTGGCGGTCTTGAGCTTCTCGGAGTCGGAGCCCTCGACGTACACCACCACTCCGGAGGTGCTGTTGCCGACGCTCACCTCGACGGTGCCGACGGCGGTGCCCAGGGCGCCGATCTGCTGGCGGACGCGGTCGACCACGTCCTTGGCCGAGAAGCCGGTCTTCAGCGGCACGGTGTAGAGAGCCTGGTTGGTGTCGGCCTGGCTACCCATGAAGACGCTGGTGCTGCCACCGATGCTGGTGGAGTAGGTCTGGACGGCCGGGTCAGCGGACAGGACGGTCTCGATCTTGCGCGCGGCCGCATCGGTTTCGGCCAGCGAGGTGCCGGGCGGCATCTTCTGGGTGATCATCAGCGACTCGTTGCCCTGCTCGCCGAGGAAGTCGGTCTTCAGCAGGGGCGTCAGCGCGACCGTCCCGATGAAGAGGAACGCGGCCAGCCCGATGGTGATCCAGCGGTGGGCCAGCGACCAGTTCAGCGCCGGCAGGTAGAGCTTCTGCAACCAGGTGTCGGGCTCCTCGGCGTCGCCGCGGGCATCGATCACGCGCTGTTCGGCGGCGGACGGGTGCATGAACCAACTGGCCAGCACCGGCACCACGGTCAGCGCCACCAGTAGCGAGGCGGCCAGCGCCAGGGTCACCGTCCAGGCGAACGGGCGGAAGATCTCGCCGGCCTGGCCACCGACCAGGCCGATCGGCGCGAAGACCGCCACGGTGGTCAGGGTCGAACTGGTGACGGCGCCGGCGACCTCGCGGACGGCACGGATGATCGATTCGCGCCCGAACTCGCCCATGGCCTGGTGTCGTTTGATGTTTTCGATCACCACGATCGAGTCGTCCACCACTCGTCCGATGGCGACGGTCAGCGCGGCCAGGGTGAGGATGTTCAGGGTGTAGCCGCCCAGCCACAGCCCCATCAACGCGATCAGCAGCGACAGCGGGATCGAAATTGCGGTGATGATCGTCGGACGGATCGAGCGCAGGAAGATCAGGATCACCAGCACGGCCATGGCCAGGCCGATGCCACCTTCGACGCTGAGGTCGTGGATCGACTGTTCGATGTAGGGGGCCTGATCGAAGACCGTGGTGAAGGAGGCGTTGTTGCCCAGCTGCTTCTCGAGGTCGGGAAGCATCGCCTGTGCGGCCTTGGCCACGGAGACGGTGTTGGCGTCGGGGTTCTTGATCACCTGCAGCACCAGGGCGGTCTTGCCGCCCACGCGGGAGATGCTGGTGGTCTCCACCGGCTGTTCGCTCACGGTGGCGATGTCGCCGAGGCGCACCGGCCCGTCGGCGGTGGGAATCTGCAGTCCGGCGATCTGGTCGGCCGAGCTGAAGGTGGCCCCGGTCTGCACGTCCAGGTTGGCCGTGTCGCTGCGGATGGTGCCCGAGGGAATGGCGCTGGAGTTGGCCGGGAACAGCTGCGCGATGGTGGCCGGGTCGATGCTGCGGTTGTTGAGTTCGGACTGGTTGAAGGTGATCAGGATCTCGTGGACGTCCTCGCCCGAGATGGTCACGTCGCGGACCCCGGCGGCGGTCTTCAATGCCGGGGCGACGATCTGGTTCACCTTGGTGGTCAAGGTGGTGGAGTCGTCGCTGGACGACAGCGCCAGCACCACGACCGGAACGTCGTCGAAGCTGCCGGTGATCACCCGGGGGCTGACCGAGGTCGGCAGGCCGCCGGAGATCGAGTCGATGGCGCTGCGCAGCTTGTTGGCCATGTCGTCGGACTTCATGCCGTAGTCCCACTGGACGGTCACCTGGGAGACTCCCGAAGAGCTCTTCGAGGTGACGCTGGTCACGCCGGTGACCGCCTTGACCGCCGACTCGATCGGCTTCGAAATCTGGGTCTCCACCACTTCCGGCGATGCGCCGGGGTAGAGGGTCAGAACGCTGCCGCGGGGCAACTCGATGGACGGGATCAGCTCTTGCTTCAACGCGCTGGCGGCGTACACCCCGATGCCGATCACGAGCAGGCTGAGCAGGAGCACTACGCTGCGCTGAGCGAGGCTACCCTTAGTGAGTCGGACCACGACGAAGTTCCTTCGGTTGAGGAGGGGCCGGTGGACCAGAATACGGCCACATCGGTTAGCCTACTACTAAGCAATTGCTGACGGGGATGAGGGGAATGCGGTGCACAGAGTAGATCTCGATGCCCTCGGCCTGGACCCGGAACGAGCCCGTCTGGTTACTGAAATCTTGGCACTCCAAGGCAAGGTCCATGATGAGGCGCTCTCTATCGCCGGCCCCACGCCTAATCCGTCCGACCTCACTATGCAGCAGATGCGGGTGCTCGGCTTCGTCGCCAAGGAGCCCGGACTGGCTGGTCACGAACTCGGCGCTCGACTTGGTGTGAGCGCGCCGACCGCCAGTGGCCTGGTTGATCGTCTGGTCGAGAAGGGTCTGCTGGTGCGGGTCGATGACCGCGACGACCGGCGGGTGCGGCGGCTGCATCTGACCGACGAAGGCCGGGCGCTCACCCGTGAGATGGATTCGCTGGTGCAGCGGGCGATGATGAAGGTCATTCAGAACATGACGGTGGCCGATTTGGAGATCATTCGGCACAGTTCCGAGGTGTTCCTGGAAGCGATGGAGCGCGCCAAGTCCTGATGGTGTCGGGACGCCGTTGGTGTCTGTTTCATCCCATCTGTCACTCGACACGCCGACGACACGCCGATGCTGACGAAACTGGCCGAATTTGTCGCACCAAACCCCTTGCGGACCTCTGTCGAACAGACTAGAAATCTGCCTACTGGATCGCTTCGGCGGTCAGTGATCGGAAGAAGGAAGTCGGTCCCCGTCGGGCTCTTGGCTCGGGACAACCCCGGTGATGAGGGGCGGATCAGCTGGTAGCTTCCGGTCGGTGTCGGTCATCATGCCGGCTCCGAGGGAAGGCCCTGGAGACTCATACTCGCCGGGGCCTTTTCCCTTGTCCGGACGCCCTTTCCGACCCGCTCCGCTGGTTGAGCGGGCCGCGCACTAGGTTTCGACACGCGGCTTCGCCGCTGCTCACCCAACGACTTTCCTGCCGCTGGTGGAGCAGGCCGCGGAGCGGCCGTGTCGAAACCCGTCCGCGCCGCCGCTGTTGCGTGCGGAGCTAGCTGGTGAAAGTCACCGGAGTGCCGAGCTCGACCGTTCGCGACACCGTGCAAAGCCGATCATGGGACCGCTCCAGCGCCTTCGGTAATACCTCGCGGGCGCGGTCCCCGTCGGGCCCTTCGGGGAAGCTCACCGCGAAGTGCACCTCGATCGGGCCCAGGTGGTTGCCGTTCTCGTCGCCGAGCTTGTCGGCGCGGACCGTGACCTCGAAGCTCACCGGCTCGGCCCGGCGGGTGGTCAGGTAGTCGACGTCGATCGCCGAGCAGCCGGCCAGGGCGGTGAGCAGCAACTCCACGGGGGTGAAGTCGGCGTCCTCGCCTTCGCCGAAGGTCAATTGCCCGCCGCGGGGGTTGCGTGCGTGGAAGCGGCGCTCGCCGATGCGGTCAACGCTCACCGTGCGCAGGGTGTCTGAACTCATGAACCCAGCATGCGTGCGGTCATCAACCGGGACCGAGAGGCGCTCCGTGCCTGGTCAGTGCGCCCTCAACGAGGGGGCGAGGGCTGCATCGGTGCCGCGCGAAGGCTGAGGTAGGCGGTGGGTAGGCGGTCAGGTGGGCGTGGGGTGGGCTT
>CAZLJN010000189.1:0-5117 GCA_964559815.1 uncultured Propionibacteriaceae bacterium | reverse complement strand
TGGTCACGGCGCCGTACGCCACGACATCGACAACGTTGGCGCCGGTCACCGCCGTCGGAGCGGTGGCGGTGCTGGTCAGCCAGATCGTCCCACCCGCCGCCCCGAACCCGCCCGAGGTGGTGGCATCCTTGGTCACCGTTCCCGCGTAGGTCGCGGAAGCCATCAGCAGGTACTTCCCGGCGCCGATCTTCAGGCCCGTGAAGCCACCCTTGCTCGCCGGAGCCGAGCCGCCCGCGCTGCTGTAGTAGATGGTGTGCGTGTTGAGGTCGATCTCGGCATTGGTGCCGTTGTAGAGCACCACGTACTCGTCAGTGCCGCCTTCCGGTCCGGCGACGCTCACCGCATTGATGACCAGCTTGCCCGCCGCCGGGGCCTTGACCGTGACCTTCGCGGTGGAGGTCGCCGTGCCGAGGGTCGCCGTGATGACCACGTCGCCCGCGGTGGTGCCAGCCGTGAACTCGAACTTCGCGCTCACGGTATCCGCCGGGATGACCAGCGTGGCGGGGAGCGTGCCGTTGGCCGCAGGAGCCGCCGCCAGCGTGATGGTGGTCCCGCCGGTCGGAGCCGGGACATCCAGGGTCGCGGTGATCTCGACCTTGGCGCCGTAGGCCGCGCTCGCGGTCGCCGGGCTCAGGGTCACGGTGGTGGGCACCTCAGCGGCGCCGAGGACGCGGACGGTGCCGGTCTTGGTGACCGTGCCGAGCGTCGCGGTAACAGTCACGGCCGCATTGGCGTTCACGCCCTGGAACGGAACCTCTGCGATGGTCTGACCGGCCGGAATGGTCACCTTGCCGTTCGGGATCACCAGGTCGGCAGAGCTCGAGGTGATCGCGATGTCGGTGTCGGTGGCGGCCGCGCGGACCAAGCTGACCTTCATCGGCGGGATGCTGGGGCCGCTGACGCCAGCGCGGACGTACGCGGCGGTGGGCTGCAGGTCGGCGAGGCGGGCCACGCCGGGGGCCATCACCAGGTCGGCGGCGTTGCGCGGCTCGATCTTCGAGTTGTTGAAGTCGTGGTGCAGGATGCCGGTGATGGACGTGTAGACGTCATCCTTCAGGGGCTTGGGCTCGACCTTGAAGATGTAGTCGTGCACGCGGAGCGTGGTGCCCACCTCGAACTCCCACACGTTCGTCTTGTCGGCGGCGTCAGGCGCCGGATCAGGGTTGGTCACGGTCACGTTCTCGACCTTGACCAGCACGCCCTCGAGCTTCGCCGCACGAGCGCCACCGGTGCCTGCCTCGATGGGGGTGGTGACGGTCGGTGCCGGCAGCGCGTTGCCGGACGAGACCACCGTCGCGGTCACGTTCGTGAGTTGCAACTCGTTGTAGTAGTTGGTCACGGTGCCGACGGTGATGTCGACGATGTCGCCCACCTTCACGGTCGGAGCCACGTTCAGATAGACGTGCACGCCGGAGTCGTCCGCGCCCTTGTACGCCGGGTCGCTCGGCTGCACCTGCATGAAGAAGCTCTTCGGCGCAACGGCGGTGACGATGCCGCCCTTGATGGCCACGGTGTCGCCTTGCTTCAGCGTGCCGTCCTTCACCTGGTAGATGGTGCCGGGGCAGGCTGCAGGAGCCGGGTTGGAGACAGTCGGGCACTTGTCGCAGAGGTCGCCGCGACCGTCGGTGTCGCCATCCTCCTGGCCGGGGTTCGCGATGTCCGGGCAGTTGTCGCTGGCGTTCGGCTTGCCGTCCCCGTCCTTGTCGTTCGGGTCATAGGCCTTGCAGGTGGTCGTGTTCGCGTTGAGCGGGCACGGGTCGCAGATGTCGCCCACGCCGTCCTTGTCGGCGTCGGCCTGCTTGCCGCCGTCCTGCGGGCGGATGGGGTTGAAGTAGTCCGGGCAGTTGTCGGTGGCGTTGGGGATGCCGTCGCCATCCTTGTCCGTGGCCGTGGGCACGCCCTCGTACACCGTGGAGCCGTTCACCGAAGCGGCCACCGGGCAGGCGGCGCTCGTGTTGGCGCAGGTACGCGAGGGCTGGCACGAAGGCTCGTTGGACGGAGCCGCGTTGCAGACGAACAGCGGGTACTTCGACTGCTCGGCCGAGGTGAGCGCCGAGAGGCTCTTGTTGATCTCGCGCTGCACGCACGCCTTCTTGGAGACGCCGCAGACGTCCAGGGTGTCGCAATCCGAGGTGTCGAGCGCGCTGACCACCGGTGCATCGCCGTACAGGATCTTGCCACCGCGCATGACCAGGACCACGTCCTTGGGCTCGGCCTCGATGACCGCGCGGTGATCGACGCGGGTGCCCTTCGCGAAGATCGCGATGTCGGCATACAGCCCGACCTTCAGCGTTCCGATGACGTCGTCCATCGCCGCAGCGCGGGCGCCATTCTCGGTCGCCATCAGCCAGATCTGCTCGTCGCTGAAGTGCTTGTTGAAGTAGGTCTCGTTGAGGTCCGCGGCGCACTTGAGCTCGCGCAGCATGTTCATGGAGCCGGAGGGCAGCCAGTCGGTGCCCAGCGCCACGAGGACGCCCATGCGGTGGTAGGTCGGGACCGCAGCGGTATCGCCGTAGAGGCTGATATTGGAGCGGGGCGACCAGATGAGCTTGGAGCCCTCCGCCGCCATCAGCGCGATGTTCGCCGGCTGCGCCGCGATGCCGTGGATGAGCGCGGTCTTCGACTCGATCATGTCCTTCGCGCCATTGGCAGAGGACTCGGTGCAGACATGCTCGTTGTGGGCCGCAGCGTTGATGCCCTCACCGATGTGGGGGATGTACGCGTCGATGCCCGCGAAGCCCGGGTCCTTGTACTTGTAGGTGCAGCCAGAGGGGATCTCCGTGCCGCCCGAGTCGTCGAGGGGGAAGGTTTCGTAGGACGCCGCGGTCTGGTTCAGGCCCTCCTGCTGAGCGCCGGTCCTGTCGAGGTTGCGCAAGAAGCCGTTCGCACCGCCGCTGGCGATGGTGGAGGTGGCGCCGCTCATCGCGAACCGCAGCTCGGCGAAGAGCACGCTGTCGCCCGTAGCGCTTCCGGTGATGTTGTACTTGGACTGAAGGTTGGTGTGGCCGTCATTGCCCCGACGCCAGTCGTGGCGGTGCTCGAAACGCTCCGCGCTGGGAGGCGTCGGCTTGTTGTGTGCGTAGGTGATGTGGTCGTGGGCGTTGATGAGGCCCGCGGAGATCACGGTGTTGGGGCAGGTCACCTGGGTCGCGCCCGCGCCCTGGGCGGAGCAGTCGCAACCGACGCAGGCGATCTTGCCGTCGGTGCCGACGAGGACCTGGCCGCCGCGGTACACGGTGCCGGGGACCAGCACGGTGCCGGTGAGGAGGACCTTGCCGTTGTTGCCCGCGACGACGTCGCAGTTCCCGTTGGCAGGGGTGGGCAGGTTGGCGTTGCAGGTCTTGATCTCGGTGCCGCCGGCGCAGACGTTCGGGGTACCGGCGCCGCCGCAGGTCTGGCCGTTGGTGCACACGCCGCAATCGAGCATCGCAGCGCAGCCGTCGGAGACGCTGCCGCAGTTCTTGCCCAGCTCGGCGCAGGTCTTCGCGGTGCAGGTGCCGGGGGCGCAGACGTTCGGGGTGCCGCCGGCGCCGCAGGCCTCGCCGGCCACGGTGCAGGTGCCGCAGTCGATGGCCGTGCCGCAGCCGTCATCGGCCTTGCCGCAGTTCTTGCTCAGCTCGGTGCAGGTCTTGGGGGTGCAGGCCGCGCCACAGACGTTGGGGACGCCGGCGCCGCCGCAGGTCTGCGGAGCGGTGCAGCTGCCGCAGCTCAGGTCCTGCCCGCAGCCGTTGGCGACCGTGCCACAGTTCTTGCCCAGCTCGGTGCAGGTCTTGGGGGTGCAGCCCTTGCCGCAGACGTTGGCCGTACCGCCACCGCCGCAGGTCTCGTCACCCGAGCAGGTGCCACAGGTGAGCATGGTGCCGCAGCCGTCGGAGACGCTGCCGCAGTTCTTGCCCAGCTCGATGCAGGTCTTGGGGGTGCAGGTGCCCGGCCCGCAGACGTTCGGGGTGCCGGAACCACCGCAGCTCTCGCCGCTCACCGTGCAGGTGCCACACTCGATGGAGGTGCCGCAGCCGTTGTCCACGGAGCCGCAGTTCTTGCCCAGTTCATTGCAGGTCTTGGGCGTGCAAGCAGTCTTGCCGCAGACGTTGGCCGTGCCGCCACCGCCGCAGGTCTCGTCGCCCGAGCAGGTGCCGCACTCGAGGTCCTTGCCGCAGCCGTCGGAGACCTTGCCGCAGTTCTTGCCCAGGTTGGCGCAGGTCTTGGGGGTGCAGCTGGCATCGGCCCCGGGCTCGGGGTCGCCGCCAGGACATGCCGTGAAGAAAAGTGTGACTGCTAGCAGAGAGGCTGTCTGAAGACGTCGGATCATCAAGGGCTCCTTTTCTCGATCCGGAGTCCAGTGCAGGGATGCGCTGGGTGTGCTGTGGAGCCGCGCGCCCTTCGGCCGGACGCGTGGCGGGTTTGAAACTGGGGAAGTGTCTCAGAATCCCCAAGGCGAGGCCAGAGGGATTCCGCACCCTTGGAGTGACTCAGGGCTGAACTACTCACCCTTCTGGCGGGTGCCCTTGAGCTGCTGGTAGCGGCGGAACTCGCGGCGAGCCTTCTCGAGGATCTGGTCGATCTCATCCTCGACGCGCTCGGCGCCAGAGCTGAGGCCGACTGCCTGATCGCAGGACTCGAAGAGCGCGAGGACCTCGTTCTCCGAGAGGGCGAGCTGTTCGGCGAACCAGGCCAAGAGTTCCGCAGAGCCGGATGTGGATTCCTCGACCGTGAGACGCTCACCGCGGTCGAAGATGACGCCCTCCGCCCAGCCCTCACCGCCGCGCGATTCCTCGAGACCGAGGGCCCAGCAGCGGCCGGGGCCGAGTGCGCTGACCAGTCGCGCGATCTCGTGGTGGCCGCCGTCGAGCCAGGGGAAGGCCTCGGACTTGGATGTGAGACGGAAGACGACCGCGCCCGCGGGGGTGCGCAGCGGCCCGTACTCGATGGTCCAGGGGCGCGGGTCGCGCGTGCCGAGGAACTGGCGAGCGGCCTCGCGAAGGAGATCGACCAGCTCGGATCCCCGCTGGGGGACCAGTGCGACGAACACGCCTTCGAACGACCGGGTCGACATGGGACGCATTTAGCCTGAGGAGTCGGCGGCGAGGCAAGGAGGGGGCAAGGGCAGGGCCGATCCC